>CABUJP010000018.1:0-25759 GCA_902491835.1 uncultured Alistipes sp.
GCGGAAGACACAGAAAAAGCAAAAAAAAGAAACGCTTCATAAACCGGTCCCATCCAGCCGATCATCGCCGCGCCGATCGCCGAGGTGATATGATCGTAGCCGGCTCCGATGTCGCTTACCAGCGGACCGAGCGTGTAGAACGGCGCTCCGGCGCAATCGACGATCTGCCGATCCATGTTTTCCCGGATCTTGTGCATCGGGACATGTCCCGGACCTTCGATAATTACTTGAACATCGTGTTTCCAAGCGATTTTCGCCAACTCGCCGAGCACTTTCAGCTCGCCGAACTGGGCCTCGTCGTTGGCATCGGCGATGCTGCCCGGGCGCAAGCCGTCGCCGAGCGAGAAAGCGATGTCGTATTTTTTGAGCAATTCGCAGATTTCCTCGAAGTGCGTATACAGGAAATTCTGTTTCTTATTGATGCTCATCCATTTGGCGAGAATCGATCCGCCGCGTGAGACGATACCGGTGACGCGTTTCAAGGCGGCGGGCAAATGTTCCTGAAGGATTCCGGCGTGAATCGTAAAGTAGTCTACCCCTTGTTCGCATTGCTCGACGAGCGTGTCGTAGTAGACTTCCCAAGTCAGGTCCTCGATTTTGCCATGCACTTTCTCCAGCGCCTGATACATGGGAACCGTTCCGACCGGTACCGGCGTATTCCGCAGAATGGCCTCGCGGGTCTTGTGAATGTTCTTGCCGGTCGAGAGGTCCATTACGGTATCGGCTCCCCACTTGATCGCCCACATGGCTTTCTCCACTTCCTCTTCGATGGAGGAGCCGAGCGCCGAATTGCCTATGTTGGCGTTGATCTTGACGAGGAATTTGCTGCCGATAATCATGGGCTCTGCCTCGGGGTGACGATAGTTTGAAGGGAGTATGGCCCTGCCTGCGGCTATTTCTTCTCTCACGGTTTCGGGGGTGATCCGATTCCCACCTGTAACTCCTTGATTTTCACGAATGGCTACGTATTCCATTTCAGGAGTGACGATTCCCTGTCGCGCATACCACAACTGCGTGTGGAAATTCTGCTTGTCGAATCGCTCGCGCGTCCAGCTTTCGCGTACTTTCCGAATTCCCTTTTGAATATCGATCGTATGATTTTCCTCCGTATACGGACCGGTCGTGTCGTATACGAGCACTTTTTCTCCGTTTTGCAATGAAATTTCCCTCATTCCGACTCGAATCGGGAATAATTCTCCGTCTATATAAACTTTTTTCGCTCCGTTTTTTGAAAGATCGAAAATATTTTTCATTTGTCACATCGTTATTGTTCCACGTGGAACAGTTTGACTTTGTCGTTTATATTTGCAATGTTCCACGTGGAACATTGCTTTTTATCGTCCGAAGTATACCAATAATACGTTGATATCAGCCGGACTGACTCCCGGTATGCGCGACGCCTGCCCTATCGTTGCGGGTTTGATACGGGTGAGTTTCTGGCGCGATTCGATCGAAAGCGAGTTCAGTTGGTGGTAGTTGAAATCGGGTCGAATCGGAATATTTTCCAATCGAGCCATTTTATCGGCGATATGCCTTTCGCGCTCGATGTAGCCGTGATACTTGATTTGTATTTCGGCTTCCTCGATCGCTTCGGGAGTGCAGCGGTTTTCCTCGATATAGTTTTTCATCGATGTCAGATGTTCGATCAGGCCCGAAAATGTGATTTTGTTTCTTAAAAGCACGTCGTATATCTTCCGGCTCTGCGTCAACGGCGTCGAATCGACCGATTTCAAATAGCTCTCGATTTCGGCCGGAGCGACACTCTGTCTTCGGGCGAAAGAAATAAGCGATTCTACGGATGATTTTTTTTGCATCGTATTCCGGTATCTTTCATCGTTGGCCAGACCGATTTTGTGCGAAACGGGGGTCAGCCGAATGTCGGCATTGTCCTGACGAAGCAGAATCCGGTACTCGGCCCTGCTCGTAAACATGCGATAGGGCTCGTCGACTCCTTTGGTCACCAGATCGTCGATCAGTACGCCAATGTAGGACTCGTCCCGCCTCAGCACGAGAGGCTCGTCGCCGCGAAGCTTCAGCGAGGCGTTGATGCCTGCCATCAATCCCTGAGCCGCGGCCTCTTCGTATCCGGTCGTTCCGTTCACCTGCCCGGCGAAATAAAGACCGTCTATCTGCTTGGTTTCCAGTGAGTGATATAGCTGTGTCGGCGGAAAATAGTCGTATTCGATCGCATAGCCGGGACGGAATATCCGAACTTTCTCGAACCCTTCGATCTTCTGCAGCGCAGCGATCTGTATTTCCCATGGCAGCGACGAGGAGAATCCGTTCAGATAATATTCGTTCGTGTCGGCTCCTTCGGGCTCCAGAAACAGCTGGTGCGACTCCTTGCCGGCGAACGTGCGGAGCTTGTCTTCGATACTCGGGCAATAGCGCGGGCCGATCCCCTTGATCGTTCCGTTGAACAGGGGCGAATCGGCGAAGCCGGTCCGGAGCAGGTCGTGCACGGCCTCGGACGTATAAGCCAGATAGCACGGCAATTGACTATTAACGGGCTTTGTATCAGCTGAATACGAAAATTTACCCGGATTTTCGTCGCCTTTCTGCTCCTCGAGTCGGCTGAAATCGACGCTACGTCCGTCGATGCGGGCAGGCGTACCGGTTTTCATGCGGCCGATCTCGAAGCCGAGCTCCGCGAGTTGCGCGCTCAGACCGTGCGACGCGGAATCGCCGGCCCGGCCTCCCTCGGCTTGCGAGCGGCCAATGTACATCAGGCCTTCCAAAAAGGTTCCCGCGGTCAGAATGACGGCTTTTGACTTGAATACGACGCCCATGCGGGTCCTTACCCCGGTCACACGTCGATCGTCTGTCAAAAGGCCCGTTACGCTGTCCTGCCACAGGCTGAGGTTGGGCGTCTGCTCGAGCGTCCGGCGCCAAAGCTGCGAGAAACGGGCCTTGTCGCACTGGGCGCGCGGGCTCCACATGGCGGGTCCCTTCGAGCGGTTCAGCATCCGGAACTGGATCGTCGAGCGATCGGTCACGATGCCCGTGTATCCGCCCATCGCGTCGATTTCGCGGACAATCTGTCCCTTGGCTACTCCGCCTATGGCCGGGTTGCACGACATTTGCGCGAACTTGGTCATATCCATCGTCACCAGCAGCGTCCGGCAACCCATGTTGGCCGCCGCCGCCGCCGCCTCGCATCCGGCGTGCCCGCCCCCTATCACGATAATGTCGAATTCGAATTCCATATTGCATCCGGCGCGCCGCGGCCGTTAAAGTCCGACGCGCGCACGCCGTCAGTTCGTTTGTTCGTAAAACAGTTTCAGGTACCGGTCCTCCAGCTCCCTCATCCGCTGCCGTTCTCCGGGCTGCTTGTCGCCGTAACCGCACAGGTGGAGTATCCCGTGAATAATGACCCGTTGCAGCTCGTTTTCGAACGGAACGCCCAGTTCCCGGGCATTGTCCCGCACGGTGTCGACCGAGATCATCAGATCGCCCGCGATCGTCCGCTTGTCGGGATCGCTGTAGTCGAATGTGATGATGTCGGTGTAGTAATCGTGCTTCAGATAGCGCCTGTTGATCTCCAGAAGCGCTTCGTCGGAGCAGAAAACGACGGATACGGCTCCGGTCTTCCATCCCTCGGCGGCTGCCGTCCGGCGAATCCATGCGGAGGTCTTGCGCTTGCCCCGGAAAGCGAACTCGCACGATTGGTTGCAGTAGTTTACGGACATATCCCTCTCAAGTTAGTGTTCCCTATTTGCGCAGCCAGAGCTCCGGATTCAGGTTCTGCTGGTCTTTCCATATCTCGAAGTGCAGGAAGGCGTCGTCGGCCGGCAGCTTGCCGATGGTTTGGTTCAGCGCGACCCGGTCGCCGGTTTTCACCCCGACGGCTTCCAGATTGGCGTAGACGGTCACGTAGTCGCCGTGCCGGATCATGACGGCGTTGTTCATGCCGGGCACGAAAAATACCACGCTGACCTCGCCCTCGAAGACGGCTTTTACCGGAGCGCCCGCCTCGGCTGCGATATTGATTCCCGTATTGTTGACCGTCACGCTCTGCCGGACGGCGTGCGCATGCTTTCCGTAACCGTCGACGATAACGCCCCGCACCGGATAGGGCAGCTTGCCCCGGTTCTGGTCGAACTGGCCCGACAGCTTGGCTATGTACTCGTTCTGGGCGGCCGAACGGGGCTGGGCCTTGTGCTTGCGCGACTCGGCCTCGATCAGGCGCTGTATCCGCTGCTGGAGCTGTTCGATCTTTTTCTTGTTCTGCTTGATCGTCGAGGCGAGCCGGCTCGCCTCGTTGCGGAATTTTTCCGACGAAGCCTTGTACTGCGTTTCGTCCTTGCCGAGCGACGCGAGTTCCCGGTTGCGGCTTTGGTATACCTTGTCGAGCTCGCTTTTCTTGTTCTGCAGGTCGGTGACTTCGCGTCCGAGCGATGCGGCCGTCGAGTCGATTCGGGCGGCTTTCTGCTCGCGCATGCGGTTGTAGCGGCGCATATAGGCTATCCGTCGTGTCGCGTCGTTGAAATCCTTGGACGAGAACAGGAAAACGAGGAAGCTGTTCAGCTTGTAGTTTTTGTAGGCGCTGTAGACCATTGCGCCGTATTCTTTGCGCAGACGGGCCAGGTCTTGTTCGAGCGAAGCGATCGTCGAGCCCTTCTCGTCGATGTTCCGGTTGAGCAGGCCGGCCTGTTGCTCGAGATTGGATATGATGTTGCGGCGGTTGCGGATCTTGTTGCGGATCAGCTTCAGCTCCTTGTCGGCCGACTGCTGGTTCTTGCGCGTCTTGGAAAGCAGGTCGTTCGTTATGCTGATTTCCCGCTCGGCCCGCTTGATGTCTTCCCGCAACGATTCCAGCGTCTGGCAGGACGCCTCCCGTGCGAAAAGGGCCAGCAGGCAGATGATGAGCAGTCGTCGTCCGGTCGCCATTCTATTCGATCAGTTTGAGTCGTTTCTCGATTTCTTCGGGATCGTATCCTTTCTCCAAGGCCTTTTTCCAGTAGATCGAGGCCATGAAGCGGTCGTTCAACTTGTAGAGTATGTCGCCGTAGTGGATCAGCAGCTCCTTGCTGTCGGTCCGGTCCAGCGAGACGGCCAGGCGCATCGGCTCGCGCGCTTCCTCGTAGCGCTCCAGCATGTAGAGAACCCATGCGTAGGTGTCGAGGTAAGTGGGATTGTTCGGCGACAGCCGGTTGGCCTTCCGGGCCATTTCGAGCGCGTCGTCCAGCCGTTCTTCCCGGAGACTCAGGAAATAGGCGTAGTTGTTGTATATCACGGCGTTCGTCGTGTCGAGGCGCAAGCCCTTGTCGTAGTATTTGAAGCAGTTCTTGTAGTCGCCCCGGTTCTGACAGTTGTCGCCGAGCGATCCGTAGATCACGCTGCGCAGCGAATCGCTGCGGGCGTACTTGAGCGCCTGCTTGTAGTCGGCCTCGGCTGCCGCGTAGTCCTTCAGGAAAAAGGCCGTGACGCCTCCCTTGCGCAGATAGAGCTCCGGGTCGGAGGGATAGTAGCGGGTCGCCTCGGCGGCGTACTTGGCCACCGAGTCGGGCCGGTTCAGGTAGGCTTCGATGTCGAGCACGTTGTTCAGCGCGTCGCGCCGTCCTTCGGGATCGTCGATTCCTGCCTTGTACAGCTTGAGAGCTTCCTCCAGACTGCCGCCCGCGATCAGGTGCCGGGCATAGAGCTCCCGGGTCCGGCGGTCGTGCGGATAGGCGATCGCCAGCGCCGAGGCCAGCTTGCCGATCTGAAAATAGTTGTCCCGGTAGAACGAGGGCATCCGGATCAGGTCGTCGTAGAATTTCAGCTTGGTTTCGAGCGGCAGCTCGGGCGCGCGGAAAAGCAGCTCGGCCGTCGCCAGAAAACGGACGTTATCCTTGCGCTGCTTGTAGAACTCGTTCAGCGAGATGATCGTAGGCGTGCTGCCCGGATTGAGCGCCAGCGCCTCGTCGTAAGTCCTTTGAGCGAGCGAGTCGAGTCCGAGCATGGCGTACAGCTCGGCGAGCGCGACATAGTTCTGTTCCTCGTAGGGAAAGTCTTCGACCGTCGCTTTCGCTTCTTTGACCGCCTGCTCGTACTTCCCCATGCTCATCAGCATCTGACGGCGGAAAGACGAGAGAATCTCGATTCTCCCTAACCGGCTTTGAGCCGAGTCGAGCACCGCCAGCGCTTGTTCGTACTCTCCCTTCTGATCGTAGAGGGCGGCCGTGAGGCGGTAGTTGTCGGGATTGTCCGGATCGGTCCTGAGCAGCGAGCGGTAGACGGTCATCGCCGAGTCGAGCCGGTTCGTGGCGATCAGCAGCCGCCCGAGCTGTCCCCGGTACCAAAGATTGCCCGTGTCGAGCCGGTTGGCCCGCAGGCAGTATTGCAGGGCTTTTTCCGGCGCGCCGGCTCCGGCGTAGAAGATGGCGAGCTCGTAGAGCGACGGGGCGTGCGTCGAGTCGATCGCCAGCACTTTCTCGAACAGCCGGATCGAGCGGGCCGTGTCGCCCTCCATCACGTTGTTCTTGATTCCCTCCGTGTAAAAGAACGAAGCGGTCGTCTGAGGGTCGTATTCCCGATCCGCCGCCGGTTTTCCTTTCGGACGCGACGACAACGATCCGGCCGCTCCGATCGGGAGCAGTATGGCGGCGAGGACGCAGGCACGGAAAAGGCTTTTGAGGTTCATACGGCTCGGTCGTTAGGTGGTTGCCCGGCGTTTCCCGCTCACAACACCGAATCGAACTGGCGCAGGAAGCGCACGTCGTTCTCGAAATAGAGGCGCAGATCCTTGACGCCGTACTTGAGCATCGAGATACGCTCAACTCCCATGCCGAAAGCGAAGCCCGAGTATTTGCCCGAGTCGATGCCGGAGGCTTCCAGCACGTTCGGGTCCACCATGCCGCAGCCCATGATCTCGAGCCAGCCGGTATGCTTGCAGACGTTGCACCCCTTGCCTCCGCACAGGTTGCACGATACGTCGACCTCAGCCGACGGCTCGGTGAACGGGAAGTAGGAGGGACGCATCCGGATGCGGGCCTTTTCGCCGAACATCTCCTTGGCGAAATAGAGAATACTCTGCTTCAGGTCGGCGAACGAGACGTTCTCGTCGATGAACAGCCCCTCGACCTGATGGAATATGCAATGGGCGCGGTACGAGATCGCCTCGTTGCGGAACACGCGGCCCGGGCAGATCACGCGGATGGGCGGCTTGCTGCGCTCCATCGTGCGGACTTGGATCGAGCTGGTGTGCGTGCGCAGCAGGATGTCGGGACTTTTCGATATGAAAAACGTGTCCTGCATGTCGCGGGCCGGATGCTCGGGCGGAAAGTTGAGCGCCGAGAAGACGTGCCAGTCGTCCTCGATCTCGGGTCCCTCGGCCACCGTGTAGCCCAGCCGCGTGAATATGTCGACGATCTGATTTCGCACCAGCGAGATCGGATGTCGGCTGCCGATGCGGTCGGCCGTGCCGGGGCGGGTCATGTCGATACCGGCTCCGGCGGCTTCCGGGCGGTTCTCCATTTCGGTCTTGTAGCGCGCTATCGTTTCGGCGATCGTGTTCTTCAGCGCGTTGATCCTCTGGCCGAGCTCTTTTTTCAGCTCGGGAGCCACTTGCTTGAATTCCTCGAAAAGCTCGTTCATCTCGCCCTTGCGGCCGAGCATGCGGACCCGGAACTCCTCTATCTCCGCCTCGGCTTTCGGCCGGAACTCCTCGACCCGTTTCAGCAGGCTGTTTATTTTGTCAATCATCGTTGGTGGTTTATATTTTTATCTCTACTTTTACGAAGTGGATTAACAGACAAAGTTAAGAATAATTTGTAAATGACGCGCATTAAAAGCTTTTTTACCCTGCTGGCGCTGTTTTCCGCTCTTTCTGCCGGGGCTCAGAAGGTAGGACTCGTGATGAGCGGCGGCGGAGCCAAGGGGCTCTACCACATCGGGGTTATGAAAGCTTTGGAGGAGAACGGCATTCCGATCGACTACGTTTCGGGCACTTCCATGGGGTCGATCATCGCCGGGCTGTACGCGATCGGCTATACGCCGGACCAGATGGCCGAGCTGTTCAAGTCGGACCGGATTTCGTACTGGATGTCGGGGCGGATCGAGTCCGAGTATCTTTATTACTTCAAGCAGAGGCGGCCCAGCGCGGCTATGGTGACGCTGCGCTTCGACTTCCGCAATCCTAAGAAAGTGGCCCGGTTGCCGACCAATCTGATTCCCTCCGGCCAGATCGACATGGCTTTCGTCGAGTTTTTCTCGGCGGCCAACGCCGCGTGCGGCGGCGATTTCGACCGGCTTTTCGTGCCGTTCCGCTGCATTGCGACCGATGCGGCCGCCCGCAAGGAGGTTGTCTACCGCAGCGGCGATCTGGGCAAGGCGATCCGCGCTTCGATGACCATACCGTTGGTTTTCAAGCCTATCAAGCAAGACTCGACGCTGCTTTACGACGGGGGGCTGTACAATAATTTTCCGTGGCAGGTCCTGCAGGAGGATTTTCATCCCGACGTGCTGATCGGAAGCAAGTGTACGGCCGGCAACAGCAAGCCCGACGAGGACGACGTGGTCGAACAGATTCTGTCGCTGACGATGATGAATACCGACTACGACCTGCCGTCGGAGCGCGACGTGCTAATCGAGCATGCGTTCGAGGACGTGTCGACGCTCGATTTCTCGAAAGTGGACTATATCATCAACCGCGGCTACAGCGACGCGATCGACGCGATGCCGAAAATCAAGGAGCGGATCGCCCGCCGTGTCGACGCCGACTCGTTGGCCGCCCGGCGCGCGACCTATCGGGCGTCGCTTCCGCCGCTGCTGTTCGACAGGTACGAGATTTCGGGCCTGAACGGCAATCAGACGAAATACGTCGAGCGGTTGATGCGGCTGGACCGGCCGCTGAAAAAGAGCCGCAACGATTCGATTTTCGACTTCGAGCGCTTCAAATCGGGCTATTTCAAGGTGTTGTCGGACGACGACATCGAGGGCAGCTATCCCGATGTGCGGTTCAACGATACGACGGGCCTGTTCGGGCTCGATCTGGAAATGCGCACCAAGCCCAGCTTCCGGGTCATGTTCGGCGGCAACGTCTCGTCCACGTCGATGAATCAGGCCTATGTCGGTCTCGAGTACCGCCGGATCGGCAAGAGCTCGCAAAGCTACAATTTCGACGGCTATTTCAGTCCGCTCTACACCTCGCTGTCGGTGCGCGGACGCACCGACTTCTTCGCCCGATCGCTGCTGTCGCTCGACTACGGATTCAACTTCAATTATTACAACTATTTCAAGAGCAATTTCGGGGCGATCGGGCGCCGCAACGACCTGACCTATTCCAAGTATTTCGACACCTATGCCACGGCGGCGCTGACGATGCCTATCGGGCGCTATACGGTGCTGTCGCTGCGCGCGAACGGAGGATGGGACACCTACCGCTATTTCCAGACGACCGACTACGAGGACGACGACTACATGGACCAGACGCGCTTCCCGTTTTTCGGATTGAAGCTCGAGGTGGACCGTAACGGGCTGAACTACCTGCTCTACCCGACGCGCGGCATCAGGCAGTCGATTTCGGCCATCTTCATCACGGGCAACGAGATGTTCCGGCCCGGCACGCGGCCGCCCGACGGCGTGACCTACACGTCCCGGGGAGGCGACTCGCGCCATTGGTTCGGGGCCCAGTTCCTGCGCGAGCACTATTATCCCGTGTGCAAATGGTTCTCGTTCGGCTATCTGCTGCAGGCCGTGCTGACGAATCACCCGACGTTCACGAACGAGTACGCGACGAATATCACTTCGCCGGCCTTCACGCCGACTCCGCACAGCAAGTTTGTTTATATCAAGGATTTCCGCAGCAGCTCGTTCATCGGGCTGGGGCTTATGCCTACGTTCGAGTTCGGCCCGAAGTTTTATCTGAAGAACAGTTTTTACCTGTTTCTGCCCAACGACCACAACGAGGTGAAGGAGAACATTCGCAAGCGGGTGCGCTTCATCTACAACTCGTCGCTGGTCTATCAGACGCCGGTTGGGCCGGTCAGCCTGACGGTTTCCAAGTACGACGCGACGAACCGCGACAACTGGTTTCTGACGTTCAATTTCGGCTTCACGATTTTCAATCGCAACGGGCTGTTCTATTGATGACAGGCGGTATCCCTTCCCGGCCCGGGAAGGGGTTTCCCGGGCGGCGGGACATTCCGGAGCCGTAGGCGGCGGTCTTGTCCGGACGTCTTTCCCTGTGAGGCGAAGGGTTGGAGCATCGGGAAAATTGCGGTTGCGTATCGATTTTTGCTCAGGCGGTTCCGGGATATTCCGCCGGAAAGGGATCGGGCGCATGGTTGGCGGAATCTCTCGACTACGATGGCTCCGTGATTCCGCTGTCTTTGGAATAAAAAGCGACGTTTTACCGATAAGTATAGAATTAACGGCCGCTCTGAGAGTCCTGTGCCTTATCTGGCAAGGCGGTTCCGACCCGCTTGTTCCGAAACACCGGATTGCCTCGACCGTTGCGGGGCGCCCGCGCTCGGCTGTTTCGGTCTTTCGGCGGTCCGTGTCCGGGAAGCGGGTTTTCGTTTTTGGAGAAAAAGAATTATTTTTGCAACCTAAAACTATCTAATACAATGGCAACCACAGCTGATATCAAGAACGGGATGTGCATCGAGCTGAACGGCAAGACGTTTTCGGTCGTCGAGTTCCTGCACGTGAAGCCCGGCAAGGGTCCGGCTTTCGTCCGCACCAAACTGAAGAACCTCGAGAACGGCCGTATTCTGGACAAGACCTTTTCGGCCGGCGAGCGGATCGAGCCGGTCCGCGTCGAGCGCCGTCCCTACCAGTATCTCTACGAGGACGATCTGGGCTGCAATTTCATGCATACCGAGACGTTCGAGCAGATACACATCGACCGCAACCTGATCGAGAACTCGGACCTGATGCGCGAGGGGCAGATCGTCGAGGTCATGTTCCATACCGAGAAAGAGACCGTACTGTCGGCCGAGCTGCCTCCGATCATCGACATGGAGGTGACCTACACCGAGCCCGGCGTCAAGGGCGATACCGCCTCGACGAACTCGCTGAAGCCCGCGACGGTCGATACCGGTGCGACGATCCGCGTACCGCTGTTCATCCAGACCGGAGAGAAGATTCGCGTTGACAGCCGTACCCGCGAGTACAGCGAGCGAATCAAGGAATAACAAGGCTTTCCGGCTCTGCCGAGCCATACTCGAGAAAGCGCGTCCAAACTGTCGGACGCGCTTTCTCGTTTGTCTGTGGAAAAACGGCTTTCTCTTTTTTGTCCCTTTCCTGATTTCGCCATCCGTCCGGTTGCCGAGAAGTGATCTCGATCCGTCGGCCTGTTTCCTTTCGGCTCGACTCCGTCTTCGGTCATCGTTTTTTGGCGGGATCGCTTTACCCGCGCTATGGCGGGAAATCCTGCGCGCTTCTCCGGTCCGGAAAAGCTTTCGACGGGGCTGGCTCGTTACGGAGCTTTTCGGGGTCGGACCGACCGGAAAAACAGACAAATAGGCGGTTTTCGGAAAAGAACGGAGACGTGCGCCAGAGAATTCATGGCAAAAACGAGCGCAATTCGTGCGACAGTATTTGCTATTTATTTCTCCAGGAATTATATTTGAGCAATTTTTAATGTAAACTTAAAAAATCCAGAGGAAATGATGATGAAAAACACACTGAAGACACTGAGCCGATTTGCCGTGTGCCTGATGATGATCGGGGCGGTAGCTTGTTCCGACGACGAGCCGGGCGGAAATGGTCCCGGCGGCGGCGAAGGCGGCGGTGAGGGCGAAGGCGGCGGTCCTTCGACTCCCGAACTGACCGAAGGCATTTCTGCCGAAGGCTATTACAAAGGCGACACATACGAAAAAGGGACGGGCAACTATTGGATCAACTTCGTAAGCGAGGATATGGAGTACGACAGCGAGGAGGACACCTACTACGGTCCGGGCTTCATTCTGTGCGTCGACTTCAATTCCGTGCTGGCGTCCAACCCCGATTTGGCCGTTCCTCAGTCAGGGCCTTATACGATCGGCGAGAGCACCGACTATCCCGCTTTTTCGATCAATTCCGATTCCTATGATACGTACCTGAACCGGTACGACGCGAACGGAAACATGACCGAGACGAGCTTCACGGCGGGTACGATGGATATCGCCTACGAAAACGGCATCTACACGATCGAGTGCAAGATGACGACAGTAGACGAGGAGGAGTACGAGTTCACCTATGTCGGTCCGATTCCGTTCTATAACCGTACCGGCGAGGGCGAGATGAGCAACCTGACGGACAACGTCGAGATCAGCGATCTGACTCAGGGTATGGCTTTGTACGAGCCCGAGGCGTTTACCACGACTTCCGACCTTTACATCGTGATTCTGGCAGGCGAGGACTACGATCTGGAAACCAACTTCGGTCAGGCCGATGCGCTTCAGATTTCGTTCAATGTAACGCCGGGTTCGAACGACGGTATTCCGACGGGGACTTATACGATCGTCGACATGAACGAGGTCGACGATCTGGAACCCGAGACGGCCATCGCCGGGCTTTACGACTTTGGCGGCTATTACGGCACATGGTACTACTCGACCGGCAAGCACATCGAGTCGGCCATGAAGGAGGGAACCGTCAAGATCGAGAACGAAGGCCTCGATTTCTATACGATCGACGCTACGTTCAAGGACGGATACGGCCATCAGGTAAAAGCCAGCTACAGCGGAAAGCTGCTGCTCGCTACCGTCGAGTATTGATAATTGATAAACTCTGCCCCATTACGGGGATTGTAAATAGAACGCTCGAAATAAGGGCTGCCCGGAATTTTCCGGACAGCCCTTTCTTTTTGCGTTTCCCGGGCGGAAACTCGGGACGCTGACACGGCCCTGACTCCGTTGAGTATTTTCGGGCGGATGCGCGACATGGCGGGAGTCCGGACCCTTTCTTCCTGTCCTTACGAAGAGATCGTTTTTGATGCGGGACGGACCGGAAGCTGCCGACGCGGAAGGGGAGTCGCCCGGTTCCGGTCAATCTTCGAGACGGCCGCTTTGGTACAGGCGCTCTTCGTCGCCCTGCTCCTGAGCCACGAGCACCGAGTCCTCAAACCGGAAGATGGTATTCACGGCGTACCACATGCCCATGAACTCTTTGTAGTAAAGCGTTTCGTGCAGCATGCCGTTTTCGTCGCGGAAGAAGCTTTCCTTGAACGGCTGGCCGAACTGCTCGACGAATTTCTCCTTGGTCATGCCGAGGCGGACCGTCTCGCTCGTAAACCGGCTGTTGGTAGTGGGAGCTACGCTCAGTACGCTGCAACCGCAGATCAGCGGCAGGCAACAAACGACGGAAAGCCATTTCTTTTTCATGGACTTATGTTTTTATGTCCGACCGGTACGGCTCGTACCGCCGCGATCGGTTCGGTTTTCGGACCGGAGCCGGCTGTGGTCCCGCTCGTCGTTCGATTCGTGTCCTCTTTGTTTTCAACTTGTACGAGCGTCTCCGGCGAAGTGCGACCACCATTGCGGAGACGGTACGGCATTCCCGTTCGGCCCGGCCGTGTTCTCCGTTTATCCGCTTTGACGGAAACCGGCGATCGACCGTTCGGCCCGTGGTCCTGCCCGTTCGTTTCGGACGGACCGTCGCGCAGGCGTTTCGTCCGTCCCTGTCCGTTCCGGGGATCTGCTTTTTCTGACGGCTTTCCGTCAGTCGTTCATATATTCCTCGATCTGGGCCGTCGTGACCGGCGGACGGTTGCTGCCGAGCAGCCGATTGCCGAAAGAGGTGATCAGCATGTCGTCCTCGATCCGGATGCCGCCGAAGTCGAGATACTCGCGTACTTTGGCGAAGTCGATAAAGCCGCTGCCCAATCCTTCGCGCTCCCACTTCTCGATCAGCGCGGGAATGAAATAGATGCCCGGCTCGACGGTGATGACCATCCCCTCGCGCAGTCGCTTGCCCATGCGCAGCGACGACAGGCCCGGCGTCGAACTACGGAGCGTCTGCTCGTCGTAGCCGACGTATTTCTCGCCGATGTTTTCCATGTCGTGCACGTCGAGCCCCATCTGGTGCCCCAGACCGTGCGGCATGAACAGCGCCTGAGCGCCGACGGCTACCGCCTCCTGCATGTCGCCCCGCATCAGGCCGAGCGACTTGAGGCCTTCGGCGATCACGAGCGACGCCTCGTTGTGCATCTGATAGTAGTACGACTCGGGACCGGCCAGCGAGAACGTGCGGTCGTTGGCCGCCAGCACGATGTCGTACACGTCCTTCTGTTTCTGTGTGAACCGGCCGCTGACGGGAAACGTACGCGTAAAGTCGCTGCAATAGTTCATCGTCGTCTCGGCCCCCGCGTCGACGAGCATCAGGCGCCCGCTGAGCAGCGTGCCCTCGTGGCAGTGGTTGTGCAGCGTCTCGCCGTGCTGGCTGACGATCGAGAAGAACGACACGCCGGCTCCGTGTTGCAGCGCGATGCTTTCGATTGCTCCGGCGATCTCGCGCTCGACGACGCCCGGACGGCACATTTTCATAGCCATGCAGTGCATCTTGCTGCCGATTTCGCAGGCTTTTTCGATCTGGTCGATCTCGTCGGCGTCCTTGATCTCGCGCAGCGCCACGACCGCCTTGGCCAGCTCAACCGAGGCGTAGAGCGGAACCCGCTCGGGCGCGAGACCGAGCAGCCGGGCGATCTGCAGCGTCGTTTCGCCCCGGTAAGGAGGCAGGAAATGGACCTTGCGACCTTTGGAGACGGCTGCTTCGATCCGCTTGCCGAGCTGCGACAGCGGCAGCGTCTTGCCGATGCCTACCTCCCGGGCCTGCTCGCCGAGGGTCGGCTGCGGGCCCATCCAGATGATGTCGTCGATCGTGTAGTCGTCGCCGTAGAGCGTCTCTTCGCCCGAGTCGATGTCTATCAGGCCCACGTAGTCGGGACGGTTCAGGCCGAAGAAGTATAGGAAGGTGCTGTCCTGACGGAAGCGGAACTGATTGCTCGGATAGTTGGCCGGCGACTCGCCGTTGCCCGGCAGCAGCACGAGGCCGCCCTCGATCCTCTTTCGGAGCTCGCTCCGGCGGCGGACGTATGTTTCTTTGCGGAACATGATGCGTATGGTTTTTTATTGATTCTTGTCCGTTCGCGCCGTTCGGGGCGGAAGGCCCGCGAGCCGGCGATACGTTTCCAAAAGTAAGCTTTTTTCGGGGGAATCCGAAGCGATTCGACATAATTAACCGCGAGCCGGCCGGATATGAAGCGTTCGTGCGGTCGTTTGCGGAGCAAAACCGCGCATCGACGACGGCTCCGTTTTCTGCCGTGCATTCCGGTCCGCGCCGTACCGGATCGTTGCCGTAAGACACGATCGAATGTTTTGACCGATGCGGGGAAACGGGTTGTCCGGGATTTGGGAAATCGTTTCTTTTCGCCGTTTCCGGCCCCCGTTTCATCGGGCGGCGACCGGTGCAGAGATCGAGGGGACGGCTTGATCCCGGCGATCCGTAGTCTGTGCTCTTCGGGTAGAGCGAGACGGGCTGCTTTCGTGCTCGGCTTTTCTGAAATATTTTATTCCTTTGTCTTTTCTGTGTTAATAACGAAACGATGACCGATACCGACGAACGAATGATCCGGGAGATTGCCCGGTTGTGTTCGCTGCCCGAGTCCCGGGTCGAGCGGACCGTGACCTTGTTGCGGGGAGGGGCGACGATTCCGTTCATCACCCGCTATCGCAAAGAGGCGACCGGCGGGCTCGACGAAGTGCAGGTGGGAGCGGTCCGCGACCAGCTCGAACGTCTGAACGCGCTCGAGACGCGCAAGCGGACCGTCCGCTCGGCGATCGAGGCGGCGGGAAAAATGACCGACGCGCTGAGCGCGCAGCTCGACGATTGCTGGGACGGCGACAGATTGGAAGACCTCTATCTGCCTTACAAGCCCAAGCGGCGTACCCGGGCCGCGGCGGCCCGCGAAAAAAGGTTGGAGCCGTTGGCTGCGCTGCTGATGCGTCAGGACGGCAGCCAGCCCGAGCGGCTGGCCGACCGTTTCGTCCGGGGCGAGGTCGCCGACCGGGAGCAGGCGCTCGCCGGAGCCTGCGACATCGTGGCCGAGTGGGTTGCGGAAAACGCCCGGGCCCGGGAAGCGGTCCGCGCGGAGTATGCCCGCGCGGCGATTCTCTCGTCGCGGGCTGTCGCCGGCAGGGAGGACGAGGGCGCTAAGTATTCCGACTATTTCGGCCGTAGCTTTCCGCTCCGGCGGATGCCGTCGCACCGGTTGCTGGCCCTGTTTCGCGGGGAGCGCGAGGGATTTCTGAAACTGTCGCTTTCTCTCCCCGACCCCGAGGCGCCGGTAGCGCGGCTCGTACGGATGTTCGTCCGGGGCGATTCTCCTGCGCGGCGACTGGTCGAGTCGGCCGTGCGCGACTCTTTCCGGCGGCTGATCGTGCCGTCGATCGAAAACGAGTGCCTTGCGGCGGCCAAGCAGAGGGCCGACGACGAGGCGATCCGGGTTTTCGCCGACAATCTGCGGCAATTGCTGCTGTCGGCCCCGCTCGGCCGCCGGCGCGTGCTGGCGATCGATCCCGGTTTCAGGACCGGCTGCAAGACGGTTTGTCTGGACGAGCAGGGGGCCTTGCTACATTACGAGACGATTTATCCTCATCCGCCCCGACCGCAGGCCGACGAGGCGGTCCGGAGGCTTTCGGCGCTTGTCGAAACCTACCGGATCGAGGCGGTCGCCATCGGCGACGGAACGGCCGGACGCGAGACCGAACGGTTCGTGCGCGGCATCCGGTTCGCACGGGAAATGCCGGTGTATATGGTCAGCGAGGACGGGGCGTCGGTCTATTCGGCTTCCGAGGTCGGCCGCGAGGAGTTTCCCGACCGTGACGCGACGGTACGCGGGGCCGTTTCGATCGGCCGGCGGCTGATCGATCCGCTGTCGGAGCTCGTCAAGATCGACCCGAAGTCGATCGGCGTCGGGCAATATCAGCACGACGTCGATCAGGGCAAGCTGCGGCGCAGCCTCGACGAAACGGTCGAAAGCTGCGTGAACCGCGTGGGCGTCAACCTGAATACCGCTTCGCGTCATTTGCTGGCCTATGTGTCGGGGCTGGGGCCCGCGCTGGCCCGCTCGGTGGTCGAGTATCGGGCTGCGAACGGCGAATTCCGCTCCCGGCGCGACCTGTTGAAAGTGCCCCGGCTCGGAGCGAAGGCGTTCGAGCAGTGCGCGGGCTTTCTGCGCATTCCGGGAGCGTCCGATCCGCTCGACGCGAGCGCCGTGCATCCCGAGTCGTATCCGGTCGTCGGGCGAATGGCTTCCGATCTGGGGGTACGCGTCGCCGATCTACTGTCGAGCGCGGAGCTTCGCGCTAAGATAGATTTGCAGCGCTACGTTACGGAGCGGACGGGGCTGCCGACGCTGAGGGACATTCTTTCCGAGCTGGCTCGTCCCGGGCTCGATCCGCGCGGCGAGGCCCGGATTTTCGAGTTCGCCGACGTGCATTCGATCGACGACCTGCGCGAGGGCATGGTGCTACCGGGCATCGTGACGAACGTCGCCGCTTTCGGCGCCTTTGTCGACATCGGCGTCAAGCAGGACGGGCTGGTGCACGTCTCCGAGCTGTCGGACCGCTACGTCGCGTCGCCTGCCGACGTGGTGAGGCTCCGTCAGCAGGTCCGCGTGCGCGTCGTGTCGGTCGACCGGCGCCGGGGACGTATCGGTCTGTCGATGCGAGGATTGGACGGCTGAGGCCGTTCCTGCGCGTCGCCGCCGTTTTGACAATTCGTCCGAAAGCGTTTACTTTGCGGAAGTTTTTCGGGCGGTTCGCCGGTGGCCGGAGCCCGCGCACCATGCCTCGGGGTGTCTTGCCGGACGGATTTCCGCCGCCGGACGAAAGCCGGATCGAGCCGAGAGCGTACCGGGGAGTCCTCGGGATTTGCAGCGCTTTTTCCCGCCCGAAATGAACAGAACGAGCTATGTATATCAGTCCGCCGAACTTTATTCGCCGCATATTTCCGTCGCTGATCTGGACGATGCCGGAAACGGACCGGGTCTACCTGACCTTCGATGACGGCCCGACGCCCGGCGTGACCGAGTGGATCGTCGATCAGCTGGCCCGCTACGACGCCAAGGCCACGTTCTTCTGTCTGGGCAAGAACGCCGAGCAGCATCCCCATCTGTTCCGGATGCTGGTCGACGGGGGACACCGCATAGGCAATCACACGTACAGTCACCAGAAAGGCTGGCGGATGAGTCTGGAGCGCTATCTGGAGGATGTCGACTTCGCCAACGGGCTGTTGCAGACCGACCTGTTCCGTCCGCCTTACGGACGGATCAAGCCGTCGCAGGCGCACCGGCTGAGCGAGCGGTATCATATCGTGATGTGGGACGTGCTGAGCCGCGACTACAGTCATCTGATTTCGCCCCGCACCTGCCTGCACAATGTGACGAAGCATGTCAAGGGCGGGTCGATCGTCGTGTTTCACGACTCGGTCAAGTCGTTCCGCAATTTGCGGTACGCGCTGCCCCGCACGCTCGATTTCCTGTATGAAAGGGGACTCAAGTGCTCCGTGATCGAATTGTAAGGATTATGAGGGAAACCAGTCCGAAACGCCGCATCGTCGTGGCCGTGACCGGGGCGAGCGGCTCGCTTTACGCGCGTCTGCTGTGCGGGCGGCTGGCCGCTTCCGAAGCGGTCGGCGAGATCGCGCTGATCGTGACCGGGAACGGGCGGCGGGTCGCCGCCTACGAGGACCGTACCGACTGGATGGACGATCCGCGCTATACGCTGTACGACGACGGCGACCTGTTTGGAGCCCCGGCCTCGGGCTCGGCTCGCTACGACGCTATGGCCGTCGTGCCTTGCTCGATGGGCATGGCGGGGCGCATCGCCGCGGGCGTGTCCGACTCGCTGGCGAGCCGCGCGGCGGACGTGATGCTCAAGGAGCGCCGGCGGCTGGTGCTCGTCACGCGCGAGGCTCCGCTCGGCACGGTTCACCTGCGCAACATGACCGCCCTGTCGGAATGCGGCGCGGTGATCTGTCCCGCCTCGCCCTCGTTTTACAGCCGTCCCGGCACGATCGAGGAGCTGTGCGGCACGATCGTCGACCGCGTGGCCGGCCTGCTCGGCGTCGAAGTGCCGCGCTACGAGTGGGGACAGGCTTCGCCGGGCTCGGAATTCGGCGAATAATGCTTATCTTTGCTTTGCGGGGAGCCTCCGCCCCGTCCGTTCGATGAAAGATATCCGCAACATAGAGACCGATCTCGATTTCGAGAACAAGATCCGTCCGCAGCAGCTCGAAGCGTTCAGCGGACAGGACAAGATCGTCGATAACCTGCATGTGTTCATTCAGGCCGCGCTGATGCGGGGCGAGGCGCTCGACCACGTGCTGCTGCACGGTCCTCCGGGACTGGGCAAGACGACGCTCGCGAACATCATCAGCAACGAGATGGGGGCCTCGCTGAAGATGACCTCGGGCCCGGTGCTCGACAAGCCGGGCGATCTGGCCGGCCTGCTGACGAACCTCGGCAGCGGCGACGTGCTGTTCATCGACGAGATTCACCGGCTCAGTCCGATCGTCGAGGAGTATCTGTACTCGGCCATGGAGGACTACAAGATCGACATCGTGCTCGATAGGGGACCGAGCGCCCGCTCGATCCAGATCGAGTTGAACCCGTTCACATTGATCGGGGCCACGACGCGCAGCGGCCTGCTGACCAGCCCGCTCAGGGCTCGTTTCGGTATACAGTGCCATTTGGAGTACTACGACAGCCGCGTACTGAGCGGCATCGTCCGTCGCTCGGCCTCGATCCTGAGCATTCCGATCGACGACGAGGCGGCCCGCGAGGTGGCTCTCCGCAGCCGGGGCACGCCCCGGATCGCTAACGCGCTGCTGCGCCGCGTGCGCGACTTCGCGATGGTCAAGGGTGGCGGCCGGATCGATTTGGAAATTACCCGCTATGCGCTGAATGCGCTGAATATCGATTCCCGCGGGCTCGACCGTATGGATAACAAGATTCTGCGCACGATCATCGACAAGTTCGGCGGCGGCCCGGTCGGGCTGGGTACGATCGCGACGGCCGTCAGCGAGGATACGGGGACGATCGAAGAGGTATACGAGCCGTTCCTGATCAAGGAGGGTTTTCTGAAGCGTACCCCTCGCGGACGCGAAGCCACCGAGTTGGCCTATACGCATCTGGGGCTTGTTCCTCCGGCGTCCGAGCGGACGCTGTTCTGATGCTTTCCGCTCGCGCGGTTTTCGGTCCGGGGCAGATCGAAACTCCGTCCGGAATCGTTTCGGGCGTGTCGGAAATTTCTTTCGTCTTGGGATGGCCTGGATGCCGTTCCTGCAATTTTACCCGCTTTTTGTTGCGTCGCGTCCGTCCGATGTGTTCGGGGATGGCATGAAAAACCCGCAAGGCGGGCCTATCGTTTCGTTGCGGCATCCGTATTCGCCGTTCCGGCTCGGTCCGACGACCGCGCGATAAAGCAAGCCGAATCGTCGGTCTCCGTCGGCTCGTGACTCAGGGACCGTGCGACGGACGAATCTTCCGGGCCGGTTTCCCTATGTGCTTACCGTTCCATTGATGTGTCGCCGTATTTCGGCAGCGGACGAAAGACCGCCCGGGAGACGTTTGGCAACCGCCCGCGGCCGGAACATGACTTTCCTTCGACTCGTACGACGGAGTCTTCGGCGGATTGCTGCCGTTCGTTTCCAAAATACCGGAAACGAATGCCGTGTCAAGCCTCTCCTCCTGGAAAATTCATGGCTTGTTTTATTTCGTCGGAGGACGAGCTGGGGATCGGGATCGGGCCGATCGAGTTTTCGTAGCGGGCGATGTTTTCGTGCAGCGAGAGCAGAAGCCGCTTGGCATGCTCGGGAGCCAGCACGATCCTGCTCTTGACCCGGGCCTTGGGCAGGCCGGGCATGATCCGCACGAAGTCGAGCACGAATTCCGAGGTCGAGTGCGCGATGACGACCATGTTGGCGTATTGGCCCTCGGCCATCTCCTCGCCGAGCTCGATGTCGATTCCTTTGGAAAGTTCGTTTTTCACCATATGCCGTATACCCTCTGTGATTTTCGGTAAAAATAGTGTTTTCGTCGAGGCGGTTTTCGGCCCGTTGCGGCAAATTATCGGATATTTATTAACATTTTCGGTCTGCTGACCGAGTCGGAAGGGACTGTTTGTCTCGATATCGCTTCAGACGGTGCGCCGCGAGTTTTTCCGAGGCTCGGGTTTCGTTTGCGGTCCGTTCGGTTTGCGGTTCGGCTTCGGTTTCGGGCGAGAGGCCGTTCCGCCTGATTCGCTTTCTCTGTTCGGTCGCTCGGGCGGGAGTTCTCGTTTCGCAGGTTTTCGGTCGTTTCCCGTCGGGGAAGTATCGGAAAGCGCTTTTTCGGAAAGGCTTGGCAGGAACGATAGCCTTCGTTCGCGTATGGACGGTCGGCTTCATCGCAGGCAAGCCCGCTGTTACGGCGCTCCGCGACTCGTGTTCTGTCGGAAAGTAGCTTGCCTGTTGCGGTCGGAATATTCCCGTTTGGGCGGCGCTGAAGTACGAGGTCGCTCGCCGGGGCCCGGTGCGGGTTGTAAAAAAAGCGCTGCGGCCGGTCGCCGCAGCGCTTTTTGTCTTTCCCGGAGGAGCGGGCGGGCTATCCGCACTTGGAGTAGCCGCAGCTCATGCAGACCGGACAGCTGTTCTGGTAGACGAGCGTTTCCTGTCCGCAATTCGGGCACTTTTCCTTGACTTTCGTGCCGTTGGCGATATACTGTTTCAGCGCGCGGGCTACGCCGTTCTTCCATGTATTGATACTCTCGCTGTCGAGCTGGAGCGACTCGATCAGCGTCACGACATCCAGAATCGGCATCCCGTTGCGCAGCACGCCCGAAATCAGCTTGGCATAGTTCCAGAACTGCTTGTCGAACAACCGCGAGATGCCTCCGATCGTATTCGTATAGCCGTACTTGTCCTTGTACTGGAAGTCGTACCGCTTGCGGCCGTCGCTGTCTACGACCTTGAGAATCACGCCTTTCTTGATTTTCTTCGGGATGAACATCGCATCCTCCTCGATCTTGCCGGTGAAGATTTCGTAAGGCCGGTCGTTGTAAATGCCGACAAATGCGATCCAGTCTTCCTCCCCGTTCTTGAAGCGGACGATGTCGGCCGTGAGCTCGATCGGGCGCTTGCGGGGCGGCCGATAGCCTCCTTCGGCCGTTTCGCTCTCCTCGGTCTTGGCGGCTCCCTTTTTCTTCTTTTTCGACTCGACGAGCACGCCGGCGCGCGATCCGTCCCGGTAAACGGTGACGCCCTTGCAGCCGTGCTCCCAAGCCGTCATATAGACCTTCCCGACCAGCTCCTCGGTGACCTCGTTGGGCAGGTTGACCGTTACGGAGATCGAGTGGTCGACCCATTTCTGGATCGCGCCCTGCATCCGGACCTTGCTCACCCAGTCGATATCGTTGGCCGTCGCCTTGTAGTAGGGAGACAGCGCGACGAGCTTCTCGATCTCGGCGGCGGACATGTTTTTCACCTCGTTCAGGTCGTGCCCGCTGGTTTCGAGCCAAACGAGGAACTTGTGGTGGAACACGTTGTATTCCTCCCACGAGTCGCCCACTTCGTCGACGAAAGTGATCTTCACGTCCTTGTCGCTCGGATTGACCTTGCGGCGACGCGTGTAGACCGGCCGGAACACCGGTTCGATACCCGAGGTCGTCTGCGACATCAGGCTCGTCGTGCCCGTCGGGGCGATCGTCAGCATCGCGATGTTGCGGCGGCCGTGCTCGGTCATCTCCTCGTAAAGAGCCGGATCGGCCTCGCGGATGCGGGCGATCATCGGGTTATTCTTTTCGCGCTCGGGATCGTACATCGGGAACTTGCCGCGCTCCTTGGCCATGGCGACCGAGGCCCGGTAAGCTTCCAGCGCGAGCGTTTTCTGTATCTCGACGGCGAAGTCGATCGCCTCGTCGGTCCCGTAGCGCAGGCCCAGCGCGGCCAGCATGTCGCCCTCGGCCGTGATGCCGAGACCCGTGCGGCGGCCCTTGAGCGCCTTTTCGCGGATCTTTTCCCACAGGCTGTGCTCGACGTGGCGGATGTCCTCTTCCTCGGGGTCCTTGGATATCTTCTCGATAATGGCCTCGATCTTCTCGAGCTCCAGATCGACGATGTCGTCCATGATGCGCATCGCGGCCGCGACGTGGCTCCGGAACTTGCCGAAGTCGAACGACGCCTCTTTCGAGAACGGCTTGTCGACGTAGCTGTACAGGTTGATCGCCAGCAGGCGGCAGCTGTCGTAGGGGCAAAGCGGAATTTCGCCGCAGGGGTTCGTCGAGACGGTCCTGAAGCCCAGGTCGGCGTAGCAGTCGGGAACGGACTCGCGCAGGATCGTGTCCCAGAACAGAATGCCGGGCTCGGCCGACTTCCATGCGTTGTGAACGATCTTGTTCCACAGCGCGCGCGCATCGATGTCCTTTTCGTACATCGGCTTGTCCGAGTCGATCGGGAACTGCTGGTGGTATTTGCGGCTTTCGGTCACCGCGCGCATGAACTCGTCGTCGATCTTGATCGACACGTTGGCGCCGGTCACCTTGCCCGTCTCGACTTTCGCGTCGATGAAGTTCTCCGCGTCGGGATGCTTGATCGACAGCGACAGCATCAGCGCGCCGCGCCGGCCGTCCTGAGCCACCTCGCGCGTCGAGTTCGAGTAGCGCTCCATGAAAGGTACGATGCCCGTCGAGGTCAGCGCGCTGTTCAGCACCGGACTGCCGGTGGGGCGGATGTGCGAGAGGTCATGTCCTACCCCCCCGCGCCGCTTCATCAGCTGCACCTGCTCCTCGTCGATGCGGATAATTCCGCCGTAGGAGTCGGCCGGCTTGCGGTGTCCGATCACGAAGCAGTTCGACAGCGAGGCGATCTGCAGGTTGTTGCCGATCCCGGTCATCGGGCCTCCCTGCGGAATCAGATAGCGGAAATTCTTCAGCAGGTCGTATACCTCGCTTTCCGACATAGGATTCGGATAGCGTTTCTCGATACGCTCGATTTCGCGGGCGATGCGGCGATGCATCTGCTCGGGCGAGTTCTCGTAGATTTTCCCCATGGAGTCTTTCAGCGCGTACTTGCTGACCCAGACCGTGGCCGCCAGGTCGTCGCCCTTGAAGTAGGCCTTGGCCGTTTCCACCGCGTCGGTGTACTCGTACTGCTTCAGCGCGCCGGCTTGCTCTTTGTTTCGTTCCGTGGACATGACAGTGTAGCTTGTATTTTAGATGTTTATGACGTTTTCGGGGGTATGCGTTCCGGACGCAATGCGTTACAAGATTACGAACACTTTGGCGGATGTTGAAATTTCGTCCGGTAATCTTATCAAGAAGTTATCAACACCTTTCCTCCTCCCCTTTATTTTTCGAGGGTTACCGAGACTTTCTCGATCTTTCCGCCCAGAGGAGGAGCCATTTTCGAGACTTTGACCCGAGCCCGGACGCTCTGCGGAAACCGCTCGCGGATGCGGTCGGCGATTCTTCCCGCGACATGCTCGAGGATGTGCGACGGAATGTCCATCTGCTCGCGGACGGTCTCGAATACGTCGAGGTAGTTGATCGTCCGATCGATCCGGTCGCTGTCGGCGGCCTCGCCGAGCTCGGCCTCGATCCGCACGCTGACCAGAAAGCGGTTTCCCACCTGCCGTTCCAGCTCGTAGCAGCCGTGAAACGCCTGAAACTCCATGTTTTCCAATTCGATGACGGTCAATGACATGATTTGCGGATTTATAAAGTGTGACATCGTTTGCAAAGAAATGGAAAACGGCGGTACGAGGGCGGCAGGCGGTCCGGAAGTTATCCACATTTTATCGGCAAGGAACCGCTTTCGCCGCGTCCGGAACGGGTGCTTCACGAATTTCGGAAGGGTGTTTCGGCCCGAGGAAATCGTCCTACGTATGGGCGGCAGGCATGGCGAGTCGGGTCCGAATCTGTCGGTCCGTCGTGCCGGTAGCCGGAGCTGACCGTCGACCCGCTTTTCAGCCGGCGATGTCTGTCCGGCCGCATGCGGCCGCTGACGGAGAGGTCGTCCGGAACAGAGTCTGTCGGGGAAGGAAGTCGGGCTTCGGCTCGGCCCGAAATCCGGTTTTCCGCTTCTCTGCTGCGGAAGGAACGGCGATCGGCATGTTCCAAAAAACGAACATGCCCCGTGGCATTCGCCACGGGGCATGCAAGTCTTCGGTTTCAGAGCGCAGCAACGCTCTTACCGCTATGCTCGGTTGCCGAATTTCAGCCCGTCCTTTCCTGCGTCGACCGTAATGACGCTGCCCCGGTCGATCCGGCCGGCGAGAATTTCCTTCGACAGTTCGTTGACCAGATAGTGTTGCAGCGTCCGCTTGATCGGCCGCGCGCCGAACATCGGGTCGTAGCCCTGCTCGGCCAGCCAGTCGACGGCCCCGTCGGTGACCGACAGCGAGACGTTGTTCTGGGCGAGCATCTCGTTGATCTGCCTGATCTGCATCACGACGATCTGCCGTACGTCGTCCTTCGTCAGCGGCGTGAACATCACGATCTCGTCGATCCGGTTCAGGAACTCGGGCCGGATCGTCTGTTTCATCAGATCGAAGACCTCCTTTTTCGTCTCGTCGAGCGCGCTCTGCGGCACGGAGTCGTTCGTTTCGGTAAACTTCGACAGCTTGTCCATGATGATGTGCGAGCCGATGTTCGACGTCATGATGACGATCGTGTTGCGGAAGTCCACCGTCCGGCCCTTGTTGTCGGTCAGCCGGCCGTCGTCGAGCACCTGAAGCAGGATGTTGAACACGTCCGGGTGCGCCTTCTCGATCTCGTCGAGCAGCACGACCGAATAGGGCTTGCGGCGCACGGCC
>CABUJP010000019.1:0-25692 GCA_902491835.1 uncultured Alistipes sp.
GCTTCCTCGATCGGCTGCGAAAGGAGGCATTGCTCCCTTTCCGCAGCCGATCGCTCGACGTTTCGGCTCCTTTCGCATCCGCAAGCCGTAAGCGCGGCCGGATCGGGCTGCGGAGGAAAATCGCCTTGCGGCGGTTTCGATAAAAATGGTTACCTTTGGGGCCGTAAACCAAACTGCAAGAAACTATGCACGCATTCGTATTCCCGGGTCAGGGCGCCCAGTTCGTCGGAATGGGCAAGGACCTCTACGACAACGTTCCGCTGGCCAAGGAGCTGTTCGATCGGGCCAACGAAATCTTGGGGTTTCCGATCACGGATATCATGTTCGCCGGCACGGACGAGCAACTCAAGCAGACGAAGGTGACCCAGCCGGCCATTTTCCTGCACTCGGTCATTCTGGCCCGCTCGCTCGGCGACGCGTTCAAACCCGACATGGCCGCCGGGCACTCGCTGGGCGAGTTCAGCGCGCTGGTAGCCGCCGGAGCGCTCGGCTTCGAGGACGGGCTGAAGCTCGTGTCGAAGCGCGCCATGGCGATGCAGAAAGCCTGCGAGCAGAATCCCTCGACGATGGCTGCGATCATCGCGCTTCCGGACGAAAAGGTAGAGGAAATCTGCGCGTCGGTCGACGGCGTGGTCGTTCCGGCCAATTACAACTGCCCGGGACAGCTCGTCATTTCGGGTACTAACGAGGCGATCGACGAGGCCTGCGCCAAGCTGACCGCCGCGGGAGCCAAGCGGGCGCTGAAGCTGAACGTCGGCGGCGCATTCCATTCTCCGCTGATGGAGCCGGCTCGTGTCGAGCTGGAGGCTGCCATCGCGGCCGCGCCCTTCGCGAAGCCGGTTTGCCCCGTATACCAGAACGTGGATGCGAAGCCCCACACCGATCCGGCCGAGATCCGCGCGAACCTGATCGCTCAGCTGACCTCGCCGGTACGCTGGACTCAGATCGTTCAGAACATGCTTGCCGACGGAGCCACGTCGTTCACCGAACTCGGTCCGGGCAGCGTGCTGCAAGGGCTGATCAAGAAAGTGGACCGCTCGGCCGCTTGCGAGTCGAAGCAGTCTCTGTAATTCCTGATCGTTGATTGACAGGCGGTTCCTTCGGCGGGAACCGCTTTTTTCATGACGTCCCGGAGGCAAGAACGAATTAAATTGCAAATAATTTATCAATATTCGCGCGTGTCAGAAAATTTTTTAGTTACTTTGCGCGTTATAAGAATCGAGCGGGGGGAGAAAGGCGCCGCCGGTCCGTACGTATCGGCTTAGGCGACCGATTCATGCGAAGGAACGGGTCCGGTGAGAAGCGCCTGCGGAGCGCGTCTTGCGGGTGCTGGCCGGCTTTTCTCTGCGAGGACCGAGGATAGTTGAATAATTTCGTTTTCGGGAGGGGGACGATTGAAAAAAATATAGTATCTTTATCATATGCCGCGAGAGAGCCTTGCGTTTTTTCGCGTGCGCAAAAAAAACGGACACAAATTGGCTTCATACAAAAAAAATCGCTCACCCATGATTTCATTACAGGAATTTTTCAACCGGCCTGAGCATGCTCAGGCTAAAGGTATTGTTCAGAAGAACAACATCATCAAGCGCAACATCATCGCCCATATGGCTATCGCCGGCGAGTCGACGTTAGCCGATCTGGCTAAGAAGCTGCATATCAGCATCCCGACGGTCACCAAGCTGGTCGAGGAGCTTCTCGCCGAGAACATCATCGCCGACCGGGGCAAGATCGAGACCAGCGGCGGCCGCCGGCCCAACGTCTACGGCCTGACCAACTCGGCGATCTATTTCGCGGGAATCGAGGTCAGCCGCGACCAGATCGTGCTGGTCATAACGGACCTCCAGAACAACGTCATCCAGTCGGAGCGCAAGAGCGATTTCGCGCTCGACGATACGGACGAGTGTCTCGAAACCATTTGTTCGACGATCGAGAATTTCCTCGCCGGAAGCGGTATCGACCGTACCAAGCTGCTCGGCATCGGCGTCTGCATGGCCGGCCGCGTCAATCCGAAAACGGGACGCAGCTACAAATACTTCACCCATAAGGAGCAGTCGCTGAGCGAAATTATGGAAAAGCGCTTCGGACACCGCGTGCTGATCGAGAACGATACCCGCGCGCGCTGCTACGGAGAGTACGTCAAAGGATGCACCGGTCAGGAAAAGAACATCATTTACTTGAACCTGGGCCGAGGCGTGGCCATCGGCATCATCATCGACGGCAAGCTCTACTACGGCCGCTCGGGATTCGCCGGGGAGTTCGGCCACACGCCCTATTTCGACAACGAGATCATCTGCGACTGCGGCAAGAAAGGCTGCCTGGAAACGGAAGTGTCGGGCATCGCGATCGAGAACAAAATGATGAACCAGATCCGCAACGGACGCACGACGATTCTGATGGACAAGTTCCAGAAGCAGCATAAGATTCATATCAACGACATCATCGGCGCCGCGAGAAACGACGACACGCTGTCGATCGAGCTGATCGAGGAGGCCGGCGAGAAGATCGGCAAAAGTATCGCCTTTCTGATCAACATTTTCAATCCGGAGCAGGTCATCATCGGAGGCAGCCTGGCCAATGCGGGCGACTACCTGATGCTGCCGCTCAAGTCGGCGGTCAACAAGTATTCGCTGCGGCTCGTGTACAACGATACGCTGTTCCGCGCGACGACGCTCGACGACAGCATCGGCTCGCTGGGCGCCGCGATGCTGATCCGCAACCAGATCATATCACTTTAAATTCGGAGATCCGCGCTATGACCAACCCGATGGAGAGCGAGCTGATCCGGCTCCGCGCGCTGGAACCCGACGACGTGCAGGTTCTCTACAAATGGGAGAACGATACGGAAGTCTGGAAGGTCAGCAATACGATCGTCCCGTTCTCGAAATACATGCTGTTGCAGTTCATTGCGAACCAGCAGCGCGACATCTTCGAGACGCGGCAGCTGCGCCTGATCATCGAGTCGAAGCAGAGCGGGAAGCCCGTCGGCGCGATCGACCTGTTCGACCTCGATCCGTACAACTGCCGCGCGGGAGTCGGAATCCTGATCTACGACAAGCGCGACCAAGGGCAGGGATACGCTTCCCAAGCGCTGTCGTCCCTGATCCGGTACGGCTTTCAGGTACTGGGACTCAACCAGCTCTACTGCGACATTCCCTCGCACAATATCCGCAGCCTGGCGCTGTTCAAAAGCAAGGGATTCACGGTCGTCGGACTGAAAAAGGAATGGACGAGAACCACGTCGGACTGGCAGGACGAGTATATGCTCCAGCTGCTAAATCCCCAAAAATGGGGATAAATCGGGCAGGCCTTCCACGACCGCATAGCGTCCGGTAGAACGATCGAGGCTGCTGCAGCAATGCAGCAGCCCGTTCGTTATCAGTACATAGGGGGCCGCCACGACGCTGTTGTACCGTACGGCCTGAGCGAATACTTCCCGGCCGAGCGGCACGTCCGGCGCCTTGCACTCGGCCAGCAGGCACGGCCGGCCGTCACGGCCCGTCACGACCAGGTCGGCGCGCTGAGCCGTGCCTGACAATGCGACGGGATACTCCTGCGAGACATTGCCGGGCGGCACGCCGCCCCGCTCGACCAGAAAGCGGATCAGGTGCTGCCGGACCCACTCCTCGGGCGTCAGCACGAGCCACCGGCGGCGAACGGCGTCCCATATCTTGGGCGGATTCTCCGTCAGTCGCATCCGGAATACGAATCGGGGAAAATTAAGTTGCGTCAGCGCGCCCATCTATTTCAAAAAATTCCTATCTTGTCTCAAATTTTCGCTTCCGGACAAAGGACCCCTAAGGCGCTCTCCTTCTGCCAGAAAGCAAAGATACGCAAGTTTCGCGGAGAAGCAAAATATCATAACGAATCATAAAGAACAGATGGGAAACAACGCGAAAAGCAAGAAAGAAGAGGCCCTTCTCTATCATTCGGAAGGGCGGCCGGGCAAAATCGAGGTCATCCCGACCAAACCGTACAGCACCCAGAAGGACCTTTCGCTGGCCTACTCGCCGGGCGTGGCCGAGCCTTGTCTCGCCATACGGGAGAATCCCGACGACGCCTACAAGTATACGGCCAAGGGCAACCTGGTGGCGGTCATTTCAAACGGCACGGCCGTGCTCGGGCTGGGCGACATAGGGGCGATGGCCGGCAAGCCGGTTATGGAAGGCAAGGGGCTTTTGTTCAAAACGTTCGCCGATATCGACGTATTCGACATCGAGGTGAATACGAAAGACACGGAGCAGTTCATCGAGACGGTCAAAAATATTTCGGTCACGTTCGGCGGTATCAACCTCGAGGACATCAAGGCGCCCGAATGCTTCGAGATCGAGGAGCGGCTGAAGGAGGAGCTCCCGATCCCGGTCATGCACGACGACCAGCACGGTACGGCGATCATCTCGTCCGCCGCGCTGCTCAACGCGCTCGAGATCACCGGCAAGAAGATCGACCGCGTGCAGGTGGTCGTCAACGGGGCCGGAGCGGCCGCCGTCTCGTGCGCCAAGCTTTATATGGCGCTGGGCGTCCGTCCCGAGAATCTGGTCATGTGCGACAGCAAGGGCGTCATTACGACCCGCCGGACGAACCTCAGCGCCGCCAAAGCGCAATTCGCGACCGACCGCGACATCGCCACGCTGGCCGAAGCGCTCCGGGGCGCTGACGTATTCCTCGGTCTGTCGGTGGCCGACGTGCTGACGCAGGAGATGGTGCGCAGCATGGCCGCCGACCCGATCGTGTTCGCGCTGGCGAATCCCAATCCCGAAATCTCGTACGACAACGCGATGGCCGCCCGCGAGGACATCATTTTCGCGACGGGCCGTTCCGACTATCCGAATCAGGTCAACAACGTGCTCGGATTCCCCTATATCTTCCGGGGCGCTTTGGACGTGCGGGCGACGAAGATCAACGAGGAGATGAAAATCGCCGCCGTGCTCGCGCTCGCCAAGCTGGCCAAAGAGCCCGTTCCCGACATCGTGGCCGCCGCATACAACGACAACGACATCACTTTCGGCCGCGAGTACCTGATCCCCAAGGCGCTCGATCCGAGGCTGATCTCCTGTATCTCGGCCGCCGTCGCGAAAGCGGCCATCGAATCGGGAGTCGCCCGCAAGGAGATCACCGACTGGAAAGCCTACATGGCCGAGCTCGAGAGCCGCATGGGCCGGGACGACAAGCTGATGCGGGCCATCCGCTCGAAGGTGGTGACGGCCGCGCCGCGCCGCATCGCCTTCAGCGAGGGAGAGCGTCTGTCGACAATCAAGGCCGCCGTGCATCTGGCCAACGAGAACATCGCCATGCCGCTGCTTGTGGGCAGCCGGTCCAAGATCAACGCGCTGCTTCGCGAGAATCATCTGACGCTCGATCCACGGTGCATCGTCGATTTCCAGAGCGACGAGCAGGAGGCGCGCCGCAATCGCTATGCGACGCTTCTCTACAACAAGGTCAGCCGCAAGGGTGTCCGCATGAGCGAGGCGATCGAGTACATGATGCAGCGCGACTGGTTCACGCTGATGATGGTCGACGCCGGCGACGCCGATACGTCGATTCTCGGCTACACGCACCGCTATACCGATGCGCTGAAGCCCGTCCGGCAGATCTTCACGACGAACAGCAACACGACGCTGGCTACGATGGAGATCGTGACGACCAAGCGCGGGCCGATGTTCTTCGCCGACACGGCAGTCAACCCGAGTCCTACGGTCGAGGATCTGGTCAACACGGCGCTGATGGCCGCGCAAACCGTGCGCAACTTCGGTATCGAACCGGTGATCGGCATGCTCTCGCACTCCAATTTCGGAACGGATACCGAGCCGCTGGCCGTCAAGATCGCCAAGGCGGTCGAAATCCTGCATTTCCAGTATCCCGACCTGCTCGTCGACGGCGAGATGAAAGCCGACATCGCGCTCAACAAGCAGGCCCGCAACGAGTTCTATCCGTTCAACAAGCTGGGCGACCGCGAAATCAACGTGCTGATCTTCCCGAATCTGTCGTCGGCCAACATTTCGTACAAGATGATGGAGATTCTCGGCGGAGCCGAGATCAACGGCCCGATCCTGATGGGGCTTAACCGCTCGTGCGTTCACCTGATTCCGGAGGTGGCCTCGACGCGCGCGATCCGCAACCTGAGCGTGATCGCCGCGGCCGAGACGATTCCGTCGAAATAGAGGAACGGCGCCGCTTCCGCGACTCCCGACCGGTATCGGGAAACGGGTTTCCGGGGGGAATTAGGACAAGCTCGGCCGCAAACAGCGAGGACCCACCTGTATGGCGGGTCCTCGCTGTCTGTTCGGTATGTCCGTTGCTAATTCGGGAGCCTCGTCCGTAAAAAGGAGATATTACGGAATTTCGGGGAAGGAGCGGGACGCTTGTCCATGCAGCCGCGAAGAGGCGGCGACATCTGGTTTCAGTGCTGTCCCGGTCTCGTCTCGGCGCGCCGGACTTCTTCGGGAGGCCGGGCAGGGGGTCGAGTCGTTATGGACCGGGCAATTCTTCTCCGTTCGGTGCGACGTATGGCGCTATTACCGGCCGCCGGCGCCATTTTTCCCTGTTCGGGGTGCGGTTCGGTACGGCCGGGACTTCGCCGGTCGATTGGAAACGGGACACGCGCGAAGGAACCGGTCAAGTTCGATCTGTTCCGCTTGAGTAATATTCCGTCCGGTCGGAAAAACGGAACCGGTCGTCGGGACGAGACTCGGTTTTGAAAGTCCCGATCAGGCTACTACGGCGCAAAAGGTGAAGACGGAAGGATCGTTGCCGAGGATAGCGACGGAGTATGCGGAGACCGGTCCGGCCATTTTGAAGTATCGTGCGGGTTAGACCGGAAATTTTTGCGAAATGCGCCGGGTTTATGTCGGTTCCGGTCTGGCTCGTACGATTCCCATACTCAGGCAATGGGGGCGGGCACAACGCTAACGTCGATCTGACCGACGATCCTGAGCGGATCGAGTGGAGGGAGTTCTACGAACTGCCCCGGTACGGCATGGTCGGAGCGTTCGAAGGAGCTTACATGTACGTCGAGGCATCTGGCGTCCCAAGACGAACGGCTGTATGAACAACAACGTCTCGTACTTCAACGCACCGGGCCGGAAAGAATCGTCGAACGCATCATGGAATTGAGCGGCAAACCGTTCGACATGAGTGATTTCCTTGTCAAGGACGCGATCAATCTGTCGACCTCGGTCCGAAGCCGACGCGAGCCCCGGCAGCCGAGCAGTTCGTGTTTCTCGTCCCGACTGCGTTTATCGGGGATTCCCTATGTGCTGTCCTGACGATCGGAACATGTTGCCGGGGGAGTGCCTTTTTTCGGATATTTTACGGACTGCTGACGTTCTGTCGGGCCAATCCCTTGGGCGCAGCCGGTGGAGACGGACGATGCGCGGGCGTAAATTCGGCCGGACGAGCCACTGCGATGAGCATGCTGCCGTTCGGACAGTCCGTTCGTATCGGGACCGGCGGGAGGCGGAATGTCACGGGCGGGATGCGTCGTCCGCCGGCACGAGCAGGTCGCGCAACCGCATCCACCCGTCCAGTTTCTTATCGAACGCGACGGCATGAGCGGGGCTGGTCGAAGGCAGGATCAGCGGACCGTATTCCGATGCCGGCGGGCCGAAGTGTTTTCTGTACAGTCGCGCGGCGCCTTGTCCGTTGAAAGCGATCGCGCGGATCGAGGGATAGCGGCGCAACAACTCGTCTATGCGGTTCGGCTTCTCGTGGCAGATATTGCTGTCGAGACTTCCTTCCCGCTCGCACTCTCCGCAGACATCCCATAGCGCGATGCCCGCGTCGAGCAGCATGGCTTTTCGCTGCGCGTAGTCTTCGGGCAGATCCCGGTCGCACAGCCGTGCCATGATCGGCCAGAACGCGTTGCGCGGGTGGCCGTAATACTGTCCTTTGGCGAGCGACATCGCGCCCGGCATCGTGCCCAGCACGAGCACGCGGCTGTGCCGGTCGGCGATCGGTTCGAAGCTTTGCAGTTTTAGGCTCATTCGGTTCGGTTTCGTGTAATGTAGGAAAACAAGCCGGCCGCTCCGTCGGCGCTGCGGTTGCCGTGGGATGCGCTTTCCCCCGGCATGGACGGGGCTGTCCGAGTTCCGTCTCTTGCGCGGCCGGCGATTATCGTGCGAATATAGCGATTTCCGGAAAAATGTCGTAACCGTGCCGGTGCGATGGACCGAGAGGCGCAGGGGCTGCCCGGCGAGTTCGGATCGGCCGGCCGCTCTTGCGTCATCTGCTACGGCCGTGCCGTTTCCTGCGCTCATGTGCCACAGTCGTTCGATTAGGGAATCTGTCCGTCGTCGGAAAGGCTTTCTGAAATGCGACGCGTATGTCTGTTGCGGGGACATACGCGTCGCGTCTGTTTTATGGGAGAATGCCTTGCCTATCGCCGGGGACTGCCCACGGTAAGCACAGGCGGGGCGAAAGGCACGAACAGCTCGCCCGCCCGGGGCTCGCGCAGCCGGCTCCCGGCCGAGGTCGACAGGTTGATCGCGTCTTTGGCAAGGAAATCGCTCATGTCGAACGACTTGCCGCTCAACTCCATGATGCGTTCGACGATTTTTTTCCGGCTCGGCGCGTTAAAGTACGAGACGTTGTTGTTCATGCAGCTGTTCGTCTCGGGGCGCCAGATACCTCGGGCGTACATATAGGCTCCCTCGAACGCCCCGACCATGCCGTACTGGGGCAGCTCGTAGAACTCCCTCCATTTGATCTGCGCGGGATCGTCGGTCAGATCGGCGTTGGCGTTGTGCCCGAAAGCCTCCCATTTCCTGAATTCTGTGATCATCTCATCGGGAAGCGCCGTCGAATAATAGATGTACTCGTCTATCAGCTTGCCGAAACCGTGTCCGCCCGCCTCGTGTTGCACGACTCCCCGGTAGTCGCTGGGCGGTTCGTTCTCGATTGTCGGGCAGATAGCGATCGAGAGGCCGTTGGACCACGACATGGTCGTTCCGCCGTAGTCGGGGCAGTTGGCGATCATGACGATGAGCGTCTGGGTAACGTCCCGGATGGGGGCTGCCTCGGCGTACTCGAGCGCGGGTTTTGCGTCGACCTCCATACCGCTGCTGTTTCCGACATCGGTATAAGTGACCGAGAACTTGGTGTCGAGCGTTTCACCCTTATGGTCGAGCGAGCCCGAAATGCCCCGGTCGTTCGATACGGCGCAGACGATATAGACGTTGAAATAGTTTCTGTAAGTCCGGTAGGGCTCGACGTCGAAAAAGTAATCGACGGCCTTGCGCAAGCTGGTTTCGTAGTAGCCGTTCTGGGTCGCCATGTCGTCGATCGTGAATCCGTCGCCCATGAAAACCAGATCGACATTGCCCTCGGTGGCCTGCTGCACGGTGATGACTTCCTTGTCCCGGTAGAAATCAGCGATTCCCGACTGGACGATCGTCAGCGTGTCGCGCGACGGAGAATCGGAGTTCGTGCTCTGGACGATGACGAGCGCCGTACGGGGCAGTTTCGACTCGTTGCGGCCGATCTGGAAGCGCAGCTCCTCGGTCGAAGCGGCTTTCGACTCGATGCGGGAAACCCATGCCGGTTCCTGCTGCTCGATTTCGATCCGGTACTCCGTGTTGCTCTGGAGCTCGGATGAGATCACATCGGCCGTGTAGTCGTGCTCGATCCGGCGGGGATTCCATTTCAGCACGTTTTGCTGGAGCTGCTCGACGGTAACCGTGTCGAGCCCCGCGCCCGTTTTGTCGACGATGGCGATCCGGCCGCTCCGGGGCGAGGACGACGTATTGGAGCGGACCGTCGTTTTGATGCGGTACGAGTCCTCTCCCTCCTCGGGTTGCTCGACCGAAAGCCAGTTCCGGTACTCGATCAGCACTTTGGCTCCGTACTGGTCGCAATCGAGGCTGCCGTCGAACAGAATATCGAAAGAGAGGCCCTCGGCGGGTATATCCTGGTAAACTTTCTGTGCGAGCGAGACGGTACTCTGCCCGTTCTGCGTAAGCGTAACGGTTTCGGTCAGGCCTCCGGCCCGGATCGTCAGCACGGCGCTGCGGCTGTGGGTGTCCGGATTGGCTTCGGCCGTCACCGTGACGGTGGCCGAGCCGGCTCCTCCGCTCTCGGGCGATACGCGGCACCACTCCCCGGGCGTCGCGGAGGCGATTTCGGCACTCCACGTCGTATTGGTGACGAAGGCGACCGATTCCGACCCTCCGCCGGCTGCAAATGTCTTCTCCGTTCCGCCGGAAAGCGTCAGTTCGGGAGCCGGTCCGTCGTCCTGCTTGTCGCATCCGGCCAACCATGCGGCGGTAAAGGCTAAAAAGAGTAGAAGCGTGTGTCTCATAAGGCGTCGGTTAGAAAGTTTGCGTTCCTCGGGCATAAAAATACGACATATTTATCGATTTTCCGCCGTGTGATTCCGGTCGGAGCCTCGTTTTTCCTTTTCGGATACGTTCTGGCGAGGAAAAGGTTCCGCGACCATCCGAGGCGCAGGAAGGCTCAGAGGCCGTTCCCGTCCGTGCCTCCCGCGGTTTGCCCGATCCGGTCCGCCACGCGCTGCATCAGCCACTTGGGCGTGGAGGTCGCTCCGCATATCCCTACCGAGCGGCAGCCCTCGAACCACTCGGGCCGCAGCTCGCTCTCGTCCTCGACCGTATAACTTCGAGGATTGCTTTGCAGGCAGGCCCGATAGAGTACCTTGCCGTTCGAGCTTTTCTTGCCGCAGACGAAGACGATGGCGTCGAATCGCCGGGCGAACTGCTGCAGGTGCGGGTTGCGGTTGGAGACTTGGCGGCAGATCGTGTCGTGCACGACGACGCGCGACGGATCGGCGGCACGCTCCAGCAAGCTCCGGCGGATCTGCTCGAACAGTGCGAGGCTTTGGGTCGTTTGCGAAAGCAGGCAGATCGGGCGCGAGAAGTCGACGCTTTGCAGATCGTCCGGAGTCTCGACGACGATGGCGTCGCCGTCCACCTGACCGGTCAGTCCTACGACTTCGGCATGTCCCCGCTTGCCGAGGATGACGACCTGTCCTCCGCAGGCTTTCATCTCCTCATGGGCGCTTTTAACGAGCTTCTGCAGCCGGGCGACCACCGGACAGGTGGCGTCGATCAGGCGAATGCCGTGCCTGCGGGCGAAGTCGTAGGTCGAGGGCGGCTCGCCGTGAGCCCGGATCAGCACCGTGCGGCCGCTCATGCCGCGCAGCTCGTCGTGCGAGATCGTTTCGAGGCCCAGCTTCTCGAGCCGCTGTACTTCCACGCGGTTGTGCACGATGTCGCCGAGCGAGCAGACCCGCCCCAGCTCCGAGAGCGACTGCTCGGCCTTCGTGATCGCCTTGACCACGCCGAAACAGAATCCCGATTTTTCGTCTATTTCGATGCGCATGTCGCTTGAGATCTTGATTCGATGTATGGCCGTATCCACTCCATCTGCTCCTCGGGCGTCATGCGGCTGTTGTCGAGCACGACGGCGTCGGGAGCCTGACGCAACGGGCTGATCGCGCGCGTCTGGTCGGCGAGGTCCCGCTCGCGGATGTTCCGCTCGATCTCTTCGAGCGATACCTTTTCACCTTTGGCCGTCAGCTCGCGGTAGCGGCGCATGGCGCGGACGGCCGGGTCGGCCGTCATGAAAATTTTCAGCTCGGCATCCGGAAAGACGACCGTCCCGATGTCGCGGCCGTCCATGACGATCCCCTTGCCGCGTCCCATTTGCTGCTGAAGGCCCACGAGTCGCTCGCGCACGGCGCCGATCTGGCTCACGCGGCTGACGGCCTCGCTGACTTCGAGACTTCGGATCGGTCCCTCGACGTTCTCGCCGTCGAGGTAGACGTCGCTGGCTTCCCGCGCGGGGTTGAAGACGAACGATATGCCGATGCGGGGCAGCATCCGCTCGAGCGCCTCCGCGTCGACCACGCCTCCGCGAATGGCGCCGTGCCGGATGCCGTACAGCGTGACGGCGCGGTACATCGCTCCGGTATCGATGAAGACGTACCCCAGCGCCGAGGCGATCTTCTTGGCGAACGTGCTTTTGCCGCAGGACGAGAATCCGTCGACGGCGATGACGATTTTTTTGTCAGGGGAGCATTTCATGGACTACGGGCGTATGAAAGAAAATGGACAATATGGCGGCGGCTCCCAGCACGACGATCACGCTGCCCGAGATGCGGTTCATCCACAGCAGGTGGCGTGGCCGGAACTTGCGCCGAAGGAAACTGACGCCGAAGGTCAGCGTGAACCACCACAGCGAAGCGCCGCACAGTACGCCGAGGATCATCGACATGCCTCCGCCGAGCGGAATGCCCTCGTGGCTGACTCCCAGCGCGGCGAAAAGCGCGACGAAGATCAGGATATAGGCCGGATTGGTCAGCGTGAGGAAGAAGACCGACAGGTAGTCGCCCCACAGGTTGTGTCCCTTGCCCGCGCGGTTGCGGCGGATCTGTACGACCGGGTTTTTCAGGAAGATCGTCACGCCGACGATCACGACCGAGATGCCTCCGAGTGCCTTGATGATCGCCATGTTGTTCTCGATGAACGACATCACGACCGTCAGCGAGAACAGCGCGACGGTGGCGAACATCGAGTCGGCCGTCGCGGCGCCGAGCCCCGACACGAAGCCCGAGCGGTGGCTCTTGCTCAGCGTGCGCTGAATGCAGAGCAGTCCGATCGGTCCGAGCGGAACGGAGGCCACGAGACCTATGAGGATTCCTTTGGTGTAAACGTCAAACCACATGCGGTGAACCTTGGGGCGGGAACTTCCCGCGAGTCCGTTGAAAATGTCCGACAAAATTAGCAATAATTTGCCTTATCGAAAGCCGTTCGGCGGGAAATGCGCCGAAAGCCCGCCGCGACCGGGACGCGGAGCAGGGCATTCGGCGCGGACCGTTCCGGAATGTCGGCGCGTTGTCGTCGTAGGACCGGTTTCTTTCGTGCTCGCGGGAAAAACCGGGCGGGCGCTGTTCCCAAGTGTTACACAGGCGAGGATTTCTGTTTGCGGACTTTCAAACATGGGGATGCGGCATATGAATCAATCTGCTCGGGAGGGTACGAAGAGAGCCGAAGCGATTCGGAGGACTCCGGTCCGGATGATTGGCCGTCTTGAGTGTTCGACACGGCCCTGATGGGGCCGCGCGGAAGTTTTTTGCTGCAAAATGGGAGCGTGCCGGCCGTTCGGAGCGATAATCGCTTATCTTTGCGTATCGTTCGACTCTTCGGAAATATGCTTAAAAGAATACTCTATACGTTGCTGAGCGTGCTGCTGCTCTCGCTGCCTTGGCTCGGGGGAAGCGCGCTGACGCTGTTCGTGGCTTTCGTGCCTCTGCTGTGGGTCGAACACTCGCTTGCGGGGCAGACCGGCCGGAGGGGAAAGCCCCGTCGGTTTTGGCCCTATGCCGTCTCGGCCTTCGTGCTGTGGTGGCTGGCGACGGTTTGGTGGGTGGGCTATGCGGCCGTGATCGGCGTCGTGGCGGCTACGGTCGTCGGCGCCACGCAGATGTCGGTCGTGTTTCTGGTCTATCACGCGGTGCTCCGGCGCGCGCGCCGGGCGCTGGCCTATACGGTGCTCGTGAGCGGCTGGATCGCGTATGAGACGCTGTTTATCAACGGCGAGATTTCGTTTCCTTGGCTGGTGCTCGGCAATGCCTTCGCACAGGATGTCCGGCTCGTGCAGTGGTACGAGTGGACGGGCGCACTCGGCGGATCGCTTTGGGTGCTCGTGACGAACCTGCTCGTGTTCGAGGCGATCAGACGTCCCCGAGGCTGGCGCGGCTGGGCGGCTCCGGCGCTGGCTTTCGTCGTGCCGGTGGCCGTCTCGCTGACGATGTACGCTACCTATCGCGAGCCGGAGCGCACGGTCCGGGTGACGGTCGTGCAGCCCAATATCGACCCCTATTACGAAAAATTCGTCCTGAAGCAGGCCGAGCAGCGCGAAATTCTGCTCTCGCTGATGGCTCAGGCTCCTGAGGATGTCGACTTCATCGTCGCGCCGGAGACGGCCATCGACGAGGACTTCTGGGAGAGATCGATTGCCCGGGCGCCGGCGATCGCGCAGTTCCGCGACTTCGTGCGCGAGCGCTATCCGTCGGCCCTCATCGTGACGGGCGCCAATACGCTCAGACGTTACCCTTCGGAGCGGGAAGCCTCGCCGACCGCCCGCTGTAACCGCGACAGCACGCTGTGGTACGACATTTTCAACAGCGCGCTGGGGATCGACTCGTCGGAGCGAATCGGCATTCACCACAAGGCTAAGCTCGTGATCGGGGCCGAAATGACGCCCTATTACTCGGCTCTGAAAAAACTCAAGTTTCTGACGGTGGATCTCGGCGGCATTTCGGGACAGCTCGGCATGGACTCGGTCCGCCGGGTCTTCGCGTCGCCTCGGGGCGTCTGGGCCGGGCCCGCGATCTGTTACGAGGCGATTTACGGGGAGTACTTTACCGAGTTTGTCCGGCGTGGGGCCGAGCTGATGTTCGTCATATCGAACGACGGCTGGTGGGACGATACGCCGGGCTACCGCTACCTGTTCGCCTACTCCCGCCTGCGGGCGATCGAGAACCGGCGCAGCATCGCCCGCAGCGCCAACACGGGCCGCTCGGGGTTCATCGACCAGCGGGGCGACGTGGGCGAGACGCTCGGCTGGGACGAGCGCGGCGCGCTGACCGCCGAGCTGAGCCTGAACGACCGGCTGACTTTCTACACCCGCTACGGCGACGTGATCGGCCGTCTGGCGGGTTACGTCTTCGTGCTGAGTCTGCTCTATTTCATGGCCTACCGCGTGCGGCGGCGAAGCCATCTGGTCGAGTAGCGGCGTTCCGGTCCCGTTCTGCTTTCCCGTGAGACGGATCGCGGCAAGCGGCCGGGGCGGCGTTTCCCGTTTGCGGGGCGTTTCTCGTGTTTCGTCCGAATCGGCCGGGAGCAGGTTGGCCTCCGGTTTTTCCCGTTCCGGCGCTTGCCTTAGTCTGAGGCGGCCGAATGTTCTGCCCTTGCTCTGCGTCGGATAAAGAGGACGCTGTCCGCGAACGCGGTTCTTCCGGTACGAGCCGCATGGCGTCCGATTCGGGCTCCGGACGGCAAGAATACGTCCGTTTCCTCGCCGGCTTCCGTCTTATCTCTTTTCGTTTTGCGGAGCGGAAAAAAGCGTATCTTTGGACCCAAATGCCGAAACAGGATGGACTACCGTCAGACACTGGATTTTCTCTATCGCTCGCTGCCCGTATTTCAGGACGTCGGCGGTAGCGCTTATAAAGCGGGGCTCGACCGCATCGTCGCGCTGGAAGAGGCTTCGGGCGTTCCGCACCGCCGCTTCCGCAGCGTGCATGTGGCCGGGACCAACGGCAAGGGCTCCGTGTCGCATCTGATCGCCTCGGCGCTGTCGGCGGCCGGATACCGGACCGGCCTGTTCACGTCGCCCCATCTGAAAGACTTCCGCGAGCGCATGCGTGTCGACGGGGAGACGATCTCCGAGCGGGAGGTCGTCGAGTACGTCGAGCGGAACCGGGAGACGATCGAGCGCGTGCAGCCGTCGTTCTTCGAAATCACGACGGCTATGGCGTTCGACCATTTCGCGCGCCGGGAAGTCGACGTGGCCGTCGTCGAGGTCGGCATGGGCGGACGGCTCGACTCGACGAACGTGATCCGTCCGCTGCTCAGCGTGATTACGAACATCGGTTACGACCACACGCAGTTTCTGGGCGATACGCTCGGGCAGATCGCCGGCGAAAAGGCCGGGATCGTCAAGGAGGATACTCCGGTCGTCGTGGGAGAGAGTCAGGTAGAGACGAAGCTCGTTTTCATCGAGCGCGCCAAGGCGTTGCGCGCGCCGATCCTGTTCGCCGATCAGACGTATCGCGTGACGGACCAGCGGTTCCTGCTCGACTCGCAGCGGCTCGGGATCGAGAGCCTGCTCGACGGCAACCGCTTCGAGATCGAGTGCGACTTGCAGGGAATCTACCAGCGCCTGAACGTGCCGACGGCCCTGACCGCGCTCGACGTGCTGAACGGTTCGGGCGGACTGCGCATCGTGCCGCAGGACGTGCGGCGGGGATTCGCCTCGGCCGCGCGCTCGACGGGACTCAGGGGACGTTGGGAGCGGCTGGGCGAGCGGCCGTTTGTCGTCTGCGACACGGGACATAACGAGTCGGGCATCGCCGAGGTGGCCGCCCAGATCGCGCGCCAGACATACCGGAAGCTCTATATGGTCGTCGGCTTCGTCGAGGACAAGGACCTTTCGCGCGTGCTGCCGCTGCTTCCCCGGCAGGCGTACTACGTGTTTACGAAGGCCGGTATCCGCCGCGCGCTCGACGAGCGCGAGCTCGCGCGCCGGGCCGCCGGTTACGGATTGCAGGGCGAGTGCGTCCCGACCGTGAACGAGGCGCTCGCGCGGGCCCGGGAGCTGGCCGGACCGGACGATATGATTTTCATCGGGGGAAGCACCTATGTTGTCGCGGAAGTGCTGTAAACGCGCGAAGTGCGGCTCCATGTCAGTGCCTTAAAAGTCAAGGGCGATGTAGTGAGGGTTGACCGTTCGAGGGTGATTCGTCCGTGATCTCCCCGGAGTCGGGAAACGGTCTGAACGCAGAGGAGCGGCGAAGTCCGGAGAAGATTTCGCTGCGGAATCGTAGTCGCTTCCCGGATATTCGGTCGTCGGGCCGTTCGCTATGAAAGTAACCGATTTTCGAGATATGTCCGGAAGAATTTCATTCGTCCGAGCAGGATTGATGGTCTGCTGTATAGCGGTGGCCGTGCAATGTCGCGCACCGAAAGTAGTTCTTTACGATTACGGTACGGGGCAGAAAGAGACGATCGATCGTGGGGATCATCGGGCATGAGACCGGGAATCCCGATCTCGAAAGATTATTGAAAGAATTCGACGATACGTATGACGATTCTACCGAAGTTCGGGGAGAGGGACTGAATCTGTCGTGCGACATATATTCCGATTCCATATGCTACACGATCGTTTATACACAACGAATATAAGTTATGCAGGGCCCACGATCGTATGCGAACCGATTAACGGGAAAGAAGTTACGATGACGGTACGGGATTTTTGGAACGATATTCGTTTGTTGCCCGCCCGCTCCAACGAATTACTGAAAGACTCGAATCCGGAAGAGTGTAGGGAGCGACTTTTGATCGGAATGGCAAGTTGCTGCGGGTTAAGCGTTCAGTCGGAGATTCTGTCCGGTGCCGGTCGGAACAGCGGACATTCCGGCACGAAGTCGGAACCGGCCGGCCGTGTCCTGACCGATGTTATGTCGTGTCCGGCAGGCCGGATGGGGTGGCCGACATGCAGCGGCCCGGGATCGGCCGGCGCCTGAAAGCGCCGGGACTTTATGGCCGAGGGTGCCGGTTTGCGGTACGAGGCGATACCCGGCAGGCCGCCGCGCTCGCTTTCGGTCTGCACATCGGTGCAGAGCTGATTCTCCGGGTCGTTTCGTCGATCGGTTTTCCGACCGACCGGTTTGCATGGCCCGACCGGGCGGCGCGTCGTGCCGCAACGGTGCGTTTCGGTTGCAGGGTGCGTGCCTTGCGGTTTCCGGACGAGCCGTTTACGGTACGGGATCGTATCCGCTGCCTCCCCAAGGGTGGCAGCGCAGCAATCGCCGGATACCGAGGTAGGAGCCTTTCAGCAGGCCGTGCCGGCGGAGCGCCTCGGCGAAGTATTGCGAACAGGTAGGCGTGAAGCGGCAGCTGGGCGGCGTGAATGGCGAAATGCCATGGCGGTACATCCAGATCAGCAGCATAGGCGGTGCGATCAGTATCTGTCGCAGAATGCGGGCGTATCGGCTGCGTCGTTCGTTCATGGGCCGGACTCGTGATATGGTTCGGCGGGACGGTTCCCGCTGTTTTCGCTATGGGGCCGGGAGGCTCCGGCGTCGCTCGCCGTTTCGGCCGGACTTGGCCGAGCGAATCCCGTTAGAACGTTCGGGTGCGGCTCAGGCCTGCTCGCGGAGTATCCGGATAATTTTCCTTACGGCGCTTTCGATTTGCGAATACCCGGCCACGTCGCCCGACGCATAGAGCAGTCCCAGCGCGCGCTGGCCGGACAGAGTCCCGGACAGCGTCTGCTTGTTCAGACGATAGGCTTCCCTCATGCGCCGCTTGAGCAGGTTACGCTCGACAGCGCGCTTGTGGTGGCGCTTGGGCACGGCGATCAGCACGGACAGGGGATGGTCTTTTCCTGCGACGGGCTTCTCCTCCGAATCGTCGAGCAGGACATAGCGTACCGGATAGACGAACCCGCCTTTGCCCTGCTCGAAAAGCCGGGCGATCCGCTTTTTCGACTTCAGGCGTTCGCGGCGGGGAAAGCTTCTGTCCGGTGCAGGGTTCATGGAATCGGGGGATGACGGTTCGACCGGACTATTTCTTCGCCGCCGCTCCGGCCGCTGCGCTTTTGCGCGCGGCGGAAGCGCTCTTTTTCGTCGTGACGGCTGTCTTGGGCGCCGGGGCCTTGGCGGCTACCGGCTTCGTCTTGCGTGCCTTGAGCGCCTGCGACTGGATGAAGGCTAGATCGGGCGACTGCTCCTCGAGCGTAACGGGGGGAACCTCTTCGCCCGAGTCGAGCTTATGGATGTACAGATCGATCGCCTTGGTCATCGACGGGACCTCGGGAGTCGGCGCCATAACGTGGACCGTCAACCCTTCCCCGATGGCGGCCTTGGCCGTACCATGCCCGAACGTGGCGATTCGCGGCGATCCGTTCGGACGCGGGAAAGCCCCGAGCAGCGAAGCGATCTCCGACGGACTGTAAAAGACCAGCAGGTCGTAGTCGGCTATGTCGACATCGCTCAGATCGGCGCTGACCGTCCGGGCGAGGATTACCTTGTCGAACCGAAGCTTCATCTTCTCGAGCGCCATCGGCAACTCGGGCTTGTGGGGCTCGGAAAGCGTGAGCAGGAATTTCTCGTCCTTGTGCTTGGCGATCAGCTCGACGAGCGCCGAGAACGTTCCGTCGGCGAAAAATATCTTGCGCTTGCGGTATACGATGTATTTTTGCAGGTACAGCGCGACGGCCTCCGTGTTGCAGAAATATTTCATGCCCTCGGGAATCGTGATGCGCGCCTGCTCGCAGATCCGGAAAAAGTTGTCGATCGTCGTCCGGCTCGTGAAAATGACCGCGCTGTGCTCCAGTATCTCTACCCGCTGGCTGCGGAACTCTTTCAGGGTGACTCCCTCGAGCTTGATGAACGGGTGGAACCGGACATCGACGCGGTGCTTGAGTACGAGTTCGTGATAGGGCGATTTCTCGGCGATGGCCGGAGCCGGCTGCGATACTAAGATTTTCTTGACCTTCAATTTCTTACACTCCTTATGGTTAAACCGCCCCGTCCGTACGGAGGCAGACGTGATTCGCGAATGTCGCTTCCCGAGCGCGTCTGCGGCTCGCCGCGGTGCGGTCAGCCGCCTCTCAGAGCGGCCAGCACGAAAAAGCTTACCGGGAAAAATTCGACGGTGCAAAGGTACAAAATCCATTGCATAATTGAAACATCCCTTTTGACAAAGAAGCGATAACTTTTTGTCAGATACGTCAGATACAGGATTGCCGAGACCGCCGCGATCCCGATCAGCGCGACGCGCGCCTCCTCGGCCGGAACGAGCGCGACGACGAGAAAAAGCGGTGTCAGCAGCGTGTAGGCGAAAGCCGAGAAAATCCGGTTCATAAAGCGGTGCTCGGCCAAAAACGCCTCGTTTTGCGTGACCAGTCCGACGATTCGCACGATCAGGCAGCGATAGCCGACGATCAGCGCGACGGCTGCGGCGACGGCTGCGACTGCGGCGTTCGCCGTCAGGGGCAGCAGGGCGTAAAGCCCGTACAGGTCGCCGTAGCGGACGGCGAGCCCGCTGACCAGCAGGATGCCCCACAGCGACGAAAGGGTCAGGAATTGTCGGAAGAACAGCGTCTGCTCGGCAAATGCCTTTTCGATCGAAAGCTGCATCGTGACGACCTTGAACGCTTCGGCCAGACTGCTTCGGTAGCTGTGCAGCAGATAGCAGAAGATCGCCAGCACGCCCAAAGTCACGGCCTCGTAGGCATAGCTTTGCCCCGGCGTATCGGCGCTTGCCGGACGGGCCGCGATGCCGTCCGGCGGGACGAGCGCCACGCTGCTTTCGGGGCCGAACAGCTCGGCTCCGGTCGGGGCGCCGGTCTCCTCCGGAGGGCCCGGTCGCGGCGAAAGGCTGTCCCGGATGAACGGATATGGCGTTTCCATCGGCTCGGTCGGGCGTTAGGTGTAGATTTTTTTCAGCGCGACGCGGATCGTCGTGCCCTTGTCGATCTCGGAGTCGAGCACGTAGATCCGGCCTCCGTGGTAGCCTTCGATGATTCGTTTGCTGAGCGACAGCCCGAGGCCCCAGCCCCGCGTCTTGGTCGTGAAGCCGGGGTCGAAAATCCGCTTGAAGTTGCCTTTGGCGATCCCCTTGCCCGTATCCTTCACGTCGATGTAGACCCAGTTCGCGTCGTCGGACAGCCGCACGTCGATCGTTCCCTTGCCCTGTAGCGCATCCATCGCATTCTTCAGCAGGTTCTCGATCACCCATTCGAACAGCGCCTCGTTGACCATCGCTTTTTGTCGGGCCATAGCCAGTCCGTTGTAGGTCAGCGTGACGTTTTTCGGCACGCGGGTGCGGAAGTAGATCACGCTGCTGCCTACGATCTCGTTGATTACGCCTTCGCTCAGCGGCGTCGCCGCGCCGATTTTCGAGAAGCGGTCGACCACTTTCGTCAGCCGGATGATATCCTTGTTCATCTCCTCGACGGCCGTCTGGTCGATGGGCTGCGTGCGCAGGTACTCGATCCAGCCCAGCAGCGACGACGTGGGCGTGCCGAGCTGATGGGCCGTCTCCTTGGCCAGTCCGATCCACACGCGGTTCTGCTCGTCCTGCTTGCTCGAGCGGAACGTAATGTAGCCGAAGGTGACGAACACGACGATGATCATCAGCTGGATGTAGGGAAAATAGACCAGCGTCTTGAGCAGCCGCGACTCGTCGTAGAAAATGTAGAACGTCTCGTTATTCATCGTCGTGACCTGGATGAAGGAATTGGCCGCGGCCATTTCCTCGATCTTCTTGCGCCTCAGGTTCGGATGGTTGAGGATGTGGTCGGGTATCAGGTGCGAGCTGGCGATGTTCATCTGCCCGTCGACGATGATGAACGGGATGTTGCTTTTCGAGTTGATCAACGCCGAGAGCAGCGGACTGCTCGGGTTGACGCCCAGGTCGCGGAACGCGGCCGACCAGATGGCCACCTCGTTCTGCTCCTTCTCGCGGAGCTGGCGCGCCATGTCGTTGGTGAACAGCAGCGACGAGATACCGATCACCAGACCGAGCACGATGATCAGCACGCGGTTGCGGAACGAGAAGAGGGGATATGCGAGTCCTTTTTTCATGGGCGGGGCTTATTTGCGCTCGGTGTCCTGTTGCGAGAGTATCCTGCGGTATCGGGCCGTGTCGGCGAGCAGCTCGACGGCGGCCCGTACCTCCCGGTCGCGCAGGGCCGAGTGGCGCGCCACGCCGGCGTAATAATGGTAGCGCATGACGATCTCGCTCTCGAGCAGCTTGCGGATGTCGTCCTTGAACGCCTGCAGGTCGGCGTTCTTGTCGTCTCTGAGCTTGCGCTCGATCGCTTCGAGCTCGCCGGAGATACGGTCCAGATACTTTTCGCGCTCGGCTTGGCGGCGCAGCTCGTCGACCGTCTGCTGCGTCTGCGACTCGACCTCGACGTCCTTGTCCTGCATGAACTCGACGAACCGGTCGTACTCGTCGTCCGGCAGCGTGAATCGGTCGACGTCCACCCCTTCGCGGTGGCGCCTGAAATAGTCGTTCGCGAAATCCTCCAGATACCCCTTGCCGTAAAGGACCGTCGTAAAACGGCTGACATACTGCGGTTCGATGCGCACGTCGGGCATCACGCCTCCCCCGTCGTACACCTTCCTGCCGCCGGAGGTCCGGAACTCGCGGATCAGCGAGTCGGGCACGGTTCCGACGCTGCCGTCGTCGTTGCGGTGGGCGTAGTCGAGCGCCTGAATGCACCGTCCGCTGGGAATGTAGTACTTGGCCGTAGTGACTTTCAGAAAGGCATTGTAGCCGAGCGGGCGCGTCGATTGCACGAGTCCCTTGCCGAAGGTCCGCTGGCCGAGCAGTACGGCGCGGTCCAAGTCTTGCAGCGCGCCCGAGACGATCTCGGCCGCCGAGGCCGACTGGCTGTTGACCAGCACGACGACGGGCATCCGCGTATCGATCGGGTCGGTCTGCGTCGTGAACGTCTCGTCGAGTTCGCCGATACGACCTTTCATCGACACGACCTCGGTTCCCTTGGGAACCAGCAGGGAAAGAATCTTGACGGCTTCCTGCAATATGCCTCCGCCGTTGCCTCTCAGGTCGACGATCAGCGACGTGGCGCCTTGCTTCTTGAGCTCGACGAGCGCGCGGCGCATGTCGAGGCTGCACTCTTCCGTGAAATCGTCGTGCAGGATGTATCCGACCCCGTCGGCGATCATGCCGTAATAGGGAATGCCCGATATTTTGATGCGCTCGCGCCGGAGCGTGACGTCAGCCTGCTCTCCGGTGAGCAGCTTCTCGACCTTGAGCCGCAGCGCGGTGCCGGGCGAACCCTTGAGCATCGAGCTGACTTCCGACACGTCGAGACCCCGGATGCTCCGGCCGTCCACCTCGAGCAGCTTGTCTCCGATGACCAGCCCGGCCTTGTCGGCGGGAAATCCCTCGTAAGGCTGTGCGATCGCGATCCAGTCGCCGCTCTGGCGCACGAGGGCGCCGATCCCTCCGTATTTGCCGGTGGTGAGTATCTCGAACTCCTCCATCTCGTCCTCGGGTATCAGGACGGTGTACGGGTCAAGATTCGAGGTCATTCCGGCGGCCGCGTCCCGAAGCATTTCGTCCGTGTCGACCGAGTCGACGTAGAACGCGCTCACGTCGCGGAACATGTTGAACAGAATCTGTATGTTGCGCCCGAGCGCGAAATCGGGTTTCGATGCGGCCGTGAACGCTCCCGCCGCGACCAGCGTCGCGGCGGCGATCAGTGCGTAGCGGACGGACTTCGTTATCTTTCTCATGTTTTTCGGTTGCTTGACGACGTATAACGCGAAAAGCCGCCTGCGGCGTATGTCCGGAACCGGATTCGGGCGGCTCTCCTACTGTTCGAGGAAGGACCTCAGGCGGAACTCCGCCCGCACGACTTCCTTTCGGATGCCGTCGAGCGTGATCGAGTCGCCGTCGGCCGTCACGGTGATGCGGTCTTCCCACAGTAGCAGGGCCCGCTTCAGCGGAGACGAGGCCCGGAAGGTCATTTCCCCCTCGCTCTCGGCGGCGAGCGAGTAGCCGCTCGCGTGCAGCGTTTGCAGAATCCGCTCCCGGTCGGCTCTCAGGTCGGCCCGGATGCTTCGCCGCGTGAAGCCGAAGCGAGGGTAAAGCAGTGCCAGAACGACGATCGCCGCGATCATCAGCATGCCCCGCGACGAGCCGAACAGCTCGTGCAGCGCCTCGCCCGCCCCGACGCGCGAGGTTCCCGTCGAGACCATCAGCGCGAAGACCAGCGCAAAGAGCAGCGCGAGCCAAATCAGGTATTTGGCTGCGCGAACGATATAGGTTTTCATGTCCATGTAGTTTTCGTCTTATCGTTTTGCGGCCGTTCGGTTCCCCGTAGGCCGCGTCCGGCCGCTTGGGCGAGGCGCGACATGCAAAGATAGCCGTTTTTCGGGAAAAGACCATCCCTTTCGCCGGGCGGCCGTTCGGGAAACGTGTCCTAACGGACTCTTGAACAGGCGTCATGGCATCGGTCCTCCGCCCTCGTCGCATCGTTTCGCCTTCGGGCGTCCTGCGGCAGGAACCGTGCCGAGGACGGGCTCGTTCGGATCCGGGCTCGGGCTCGTCTTCGGTCGAAGGGGTGTTCAGGCGTTTTTGTCCGTTTCGCTCCTCGGCCTGCGGCATTCGATCAGCTCGGCGTTCCGATCCGATCCGCACACGAGCAGGTCCATGGCGACGTCGTGCGCTTCGTGGGGTATACGCTCCTGCATTTGGTAATCGAAGCAGACGCCCGCTTTCAGAAGACCCGGCTCGCGAAGCAACCGGTCGTAGAAGCCCTTGCCGTGCCCGAGCCGGTTCCCTTGCCGGTCGAAAGCTACGCCCGGAACGATGATCAGCGTCACGTCGCCGGGACCGGCCGTTTCGCCCGTGACCGGCTCTCGCACGCCGAAGCGGGCCTCCCGCAGGTCGTTCCGGTCGGTGAACCGCTTCAGGATCAGTCCGTCGCCCTGCATGACAGGCAGATAGACCCGCTTGGACCGGCTCCAGCGCTCGACCAGATCGTGCGTGAAGACCTCGCCCGGCAGCGACCAGTACAGCGCGACGCTCCCTGCCTGCGCGAAGGCGTCGAGCCGCTCGAGGCTCCGGCGGATCGCCTCGGACGCTTGCCGTCTCCAGCGCTCGCTCCGTAACATGGCTTGCCGCCGGATTTCGCTGCGGATCGTATTTTTTTCGTTCGTCATATCGGGCCGATTAACGGAATCGAAAGATAGGCCAATTTTCTGAAAAATTAAGGCGAAATGACGCAGATTCCCTCGCAAAAGATTGTTATTTAAAAAACAATGGGATAACTTTGTGCTCTGTTTTCCGGGCTTCGGGTGCTGAAGCGCAAGGACCAATCTTGTGAGTAACCAAAATATCTAAACTTAAACTTTTATGGGCAATCTGTTAACATCTACCATCGGGAGGAAACTGATTATGAGTGTCTCGGGTCTTTTCCTCGTGCTGTTTCTGTTGTTCCACATGTCGATGAACCTGGCGGCCGTCTTCTCGACGGAGGCTTACAACGCGATCTGCGAGTTTCTGGGTGCCAACTGGTACGCGCTCGCCGGCACGCTGATCCTGGCCGCCGGCGTGGTCGTGCATCTGGTCTATGCGACGGTGCTGACCCTTCACAACCGCAGCTCGCGGGGCAGCCAGCGCTACGCCATGACGGCCGAGCCCGAAGGGGTTACGTGGGCTTCGCGGAACATGTACGTGCTCGGGATCATCATCGTGCTCGGACTGCTGCTGCACCTCTACAACTTCTGGTACAACATGCAGTTCGCCGAGATCATCGGTAACCACGAGCTCGGCCCCTTCCCGCCCGCCGACGGCGCGGCCTACATCGCGGCGCTGTTCAGCAGTCCGGTCTACTGCATTATCTACCTCGTTTGGTTCGCCGCCATATGGTTCCACCTGACGCACGGGTTCTGGAGCGCCTTCCATACGATCGGTTGGGATAACCAGACGTGGCTTCCGCGGCTCAAGCGCATAGCCAACGTCGTGGCTACGATCGTGTTCCTTTGCTTCGCGCTCGTCGTGATCGTGTTCTATCTGCGCAGCCTCGGCGTCTGCGGCGGATCGTGCGCAGGCTTCTAAGCATCCATTTTTTGACGGACTGAAAAACAATAAAGAGACGAAATCATGATTAAGTTAGAATCGAAAGCTCCTCAGGGGCCGTTGGCCGAAAAATGGAGCAAGCATAAGGCGGAGATCAAGGTGGTCAGCCCCGCCAACAAGAGAAAGCTCGACATCATCGTCATAGGCACCGGCCTGGGCGGCGCCTCGGCTGCCGCTTCGCTCGGCGAGCTGGGATACAACGTCAAGGTATTCTGCATCAGCGACTCGCCGCGTCGCGCGCATAGCATCGCGGCTCAGGGCGGTATCAATGCGGCCAAGAACTACCAGAACGACAACGACTCGGTATACCGCCTGTTCTACGATACGATCA
>CABUJP010000020.1:0-25246 GCA_902491835.1 uncultured Alistipes sp.
AATTTTTCCGAGGGCCGGCTGCGGCTGCTGGGCTACATGCTCAACGACAAGATGGTCACCGACTACGAGTTCGGGGTAGCCTACGTGTCGCTGACCGAGGAGGAAATGCGGCGCTTCGACTTCATACAGGGCGACAGCGAGGGATTCGTCAACTATCCGCTCTCGATCCGGGGCATCCGGATGTCAGCCATGTTCATACAGACCAAGCACAGCATCCGCGTCTCGCTCCGCTCGAGAGGCGAGGTCGACGTCAACGTGTTCGCCCGGCGCTACTTCGACGGAGGAGGACACCGCAACGCGGCCGGAGGCAAGTCGTACGTTCCGATGAACGAAACGCTGGAGAACTTCGGGAAATACCTGAGGGAATACTTCGGAGCCTGAGCGGCCTGCGACCGGCCGCACAATCCGGGCCCGTTTTTCCCGTTACTAAAACCGAGGGCGCGCGAGAAAAGCCCGCCCGCCACCAAACCGAAACGCCATGAAAAAAGCAGCCCTTTTCGCATTGTACGCCGTCTTGCTGTTCGCGCTGGTCTTCGGCATCCTGTACGGAGGCGAGACCTGGGTTTTCCACCGGGGAAAGCCTGTCGGCTCGATACTCGTCGAGTCGGGCGTGGCCGCCGCCGTGTTCACGATCTTTCTGGCGATGGTCGACCACCGCAGCGAAATGCGCGACGAACGCTGGAAGCGCGAAAGAGAGGAACGGAGAAACCGGCTCGACCGAAAACCGTAAACGGCCGCGAACGCCATGCAGAAGAAATACCGATACCGCCTCGACCGGCGCGGCCGGCGCATCACGGCCGTCGTGACGATCCTTCTCGTCACGGCGTTCATCGCATTCCACTTCGTCTGGGGCGCAAACTACCTGCCGGCCTGGATGCTCTTTCTGCTGCTCTGCGTCGTCCTGCTCTATATTTTGTCGATTCCGCGCTACGTATCGCTGGACGACACTTCGATCGACATCCATTGCATCGTCGATCTGACCCGCATCCATCTGGAGGACGTCGAGCTGATCCGCCGTATCGAGCCGACCGAGTTCCGCCGACTATGGCCGCTGCTGGGCAGCTACGGATTCTGGGGCTACTTCGGCTACTATTTCAGCTTCCGGGAGTGGAACCTGTATAAGGTCTACGCCTCCGAGCGCAGGAATCTGGTGCTGATCGAAGATATTTACGAAGACACTTTCATCATCAGCTGCGAGCAGGCCGACGAGCTGATTACGCTCGTCATCGAGGCACGCGACCGCAAGCGGGCCGAGATTCTCCGCCATACGGGAAAAATACCGGGCGGAGAGAATGTTTTTTAACAGAATGTTTATCTTTGCACTGTCGACATCCGCATTGCGGAGCACGCCGGCGTTTCGCGGCAGCCGTCCGGAGGAGTCGCTTCTCCGGCGAACCGGAATACCGGGCTTCAAAATCTTAAACCCCGTAATATCATGCAGTTTGACATCGAATTGATCCGGGCCGTCTACGACTCGTTCAGCGAAAAGGTGAAACGCGCGCGCGCCGCCAAAGGCGCTCCGCTGACACTGGCCGAGAAAATCCTGTACGCCCACCTGTTCGACCCCTCGTCGGCCAGACCGTTCCGCCGAGGCGAGGACTATGTAGACTTCCGTCCCGACCGGGTCGCCATGCAGGACGCTACGGCCCAAATGGCTCTGCTGCAATTCATGAACGCCGGCCGCGACCGTTCGGCGGTTCCCGCCTCGGTCCATTGCGACCACCTGATTCTGGCCGACCGGGGCGCATCGGACGACCTGCGGGCGGCCAACGAGTCGAACCGCGAGGTGTACGATTTCCTTCGCAGCGTGGCGAACCGCTACGGACTCGGGTTCTGGCGCCCGGGAGCGGGCATCATCCACCAAGTCGTGCTCGAAAATTACGCGTTTCCGGGCGGCATGATGATCGGAACCGACTCGCACACGCCGAACGCCGGGGGATTGGGCATGATCGCGATCGGCGTCGGCGGAGCCGACGCGGTGGACGTGATGGCCGGCATGCCTTGGGAACTGAAGATGCCGAAGATCATCGGCGTACGTCTTTCGGGCAAGCTGAGCGGCTGGGCCTCGCCCAAGGACGTGATCCTGAAGCTCGCCGGCCTGCTGACCGTCAAGGGCGGTACGAACGCCGTAATCGAGTACTTCGGCGAAGGAACGGCCTCGCTTTCGGCTACGGGCAAGGCGACGATCTGCAACATGGGCGCCGAGGTCGGGGCAACGACCTCGCTGTTTCCCTACGACGAGGCGATGGCACGCTACCTGCGCGCCACCGGACGCGAGGAAGTGGCCTCGCTGGCCGACCGGATCGCCTCCGACCTGATCCCGGATGCCGAGACGACAGCCGACGCAGCGAAATATTACGACCGAGTGATCGACATCGACCTGTCGGCGCTCGAGCCTCATATCAACGGGCCGTTCACGCCCGACGCGGCGCACACGATCTCCGATTTCGGAGCGGTCGTGCGCGAAAAGGGCTATCCCCGGCAAATGGAAGTGGGGCTGATCGGCTCGTGCACGAACTCTTCCTATCAGGACCTGAGCCGCGCGGCCAGCGTCGCCCGGCAAGCCAAAGCGAAAGGGCTGAAGGCAAAAGCCAAGCTGATTATCAACCCCGGATCGGAGCAGGTCCGCCAAACGGCCGAGCGCGACGGGCTGCTGGGCGATCTGCTGGCGATCGGCGGCACGGTGATGACCAATGCCTGCGGACCATGCATCGGCCAGTGGGACCGCCATGCGGAAGACAACGAGCGTCCGAACTCGATCGTCACGTCGTTCAACCGCAACTTCGCCAAGCGGGCCGACGGCAATCCGAACACGCATGCTTTCGTCGCGTCGCCCGAGCTGGTCGTCGCGCTGACGATCGCCGGCGACCTGACATTCAACCCGCTGCGCGACGAGTTGACAAGCGAGTCGGGCCGGCCCGTCAGGCTCGACGAACCCCGGGGCGACGAACTGCCTGCGGCAGGGTTCGAAGTGAAAGACAACGGTTATGCCGCGCCCGACCCGTCACAGGCGGCGGAGGTCGTCATAGCGCCCGGCTCGCAGCGCCTGCAGCGCCTCACCCCGTTCGCACCTTGGGACGGCCGCGAACTCGAAGGGTTGCGTCTGCTGATTCAGGCCTCGGGCAAATGCACGACGGACCACATCTCGATGGCCGGCCCGTGGCTCCGGTTCCGAGGCCATCTCGAAAACATTTCGGACAACCTGTTGATGGGCGCCGTCAACCGTTTCAACGGACGGACGAACTCGGTGCTCAATACGCTCGACGGCAGCTACGCGAGCGTCTCGTCGGTAGCCAAAGGATACAAGGAACAGGGCATCGGTTCGATCGTCGTGGCCGAGGAAAACTACGGCGAAGGCTCGTCGCGCGAGCACGCGGCCTTGGAGCCCCGCTTCCTGAATGTCCGGGCCGTGCTGGTCAAGTCGTTCGCCCGTATTCACGAAACGAACCTGAAAAAGCAAGGCATGCTCGCGCTGACATTCGTCGATCCGTCCGACTACGACCGCATCCGCGAAGACGACCGTATCTCGATCACGGGCCTGCGTTCGTTCGCTCCGGGTAGCCGAATGACCGTCACGCTGCACCACAGCGACGGCACAAACGAAAGCTTCGAGGCCGCGCACACGTACAACGAGCAGCAGATCGGGTGGTTCAAGGCCGGCTCGGCCCTGAACGTCAAAGCCTGAGCCTGAGCCGGGCTGTGGGAACGACCGGCACGTATTCTCCGGTCGTCCGGCCAAAGGAGATGCAATCGGCAGGGGCGAAGATATGCCAAGCGACGCATTAACGCGTCGCTTTTTTTACAAGCCTATCCTCCATAAGACCCGTCAGCGTCTTCCGCTTGTCGACCGCTCCTATCTTCAGCGCGAGATTTCAGAATAAGAGAAAATTTCCTGTTTCCGATTCTCTTTCTGCATCGGGAAATTCCATAACGGCCACATGACCGCATACTCTGCCCCGTGCCACTGCTATATCCCGATGGCAGGCCGGGGGCCATGCGCCGCCGCCCTCTTTCGCTCGGAGCATCTGTCGGAATTGTTTTCGGATAGAATGGAATACCTGTCGAATCGATACTTCGCCCGACTTACCGAAATAAAAACGGACCGCCCGAAGCGGTCCGTCAAAACGAGATCGGCAACTCTCATCCTCGCCATTCAGGCGATCAGCGGCATAAGCGCGACAAAAAGGATGACTCCTCACCGAAAAGCATCGTACTTCGATTTCCCGAAACATAACCGACCTGAGCAAGTATCATTCGGGGACGCCACCCTGTCTCCGGGTTATCAATCTCCTTCCCGCAGCTATAAAGTTCCATACCTTGCAGCAGCTAAGCCTTACGGTATCTCTCCGAAAGTTTCCTTCAGGTTCGACAGTCAGCGCCCAAGTTACCCTCGCACATACACCGACACCGCCCTCGCATATTCCGCATAACCCGCCCCTCTGCCTGCGGAACCAGCCGTAAAATCGGCTCCAGTCCATAACAAAGCCCGAATCAGCCTTTCAGTCCGGCAAACCGTCTCAAAGAAAACAGTCTTCCTCCTCCCGCCATAACGACAAAAACAACACGAAAAAGTCCGCCACCGGGGCCCGGGGCGGACTTTTTCGAGAATATTCTATGCTATGTCAGTCTTACAAAGCGAGGAACTCGGTCGTTCCGAACAGCTTGGCAAATTCGACATCGTTCACAGCCTGATCCTTCATCGAGGGATCCTTGGCTACGGCGCTCTTGAGGTTCGACATGGCAGCGCTCGAGTTACCCTCACGCATAGCGATGACAGCCTTCAGGTAATCGGCATCGGCCGAGTTCTCGCCGGCCAGAATCGACTTGGCCTTCGACAGGTTGCCGTTCAGCACCTCAGCCACGGCCAAATCGTAGCCCGACAGCGTCTTGGCAGCCTCGGCATAGTTGCCCTCGGCCAGATTTACCAGACCCATGTTGGCTTTCGAATCGGCGGTGTTCAGAGCTGACAGATACTTCTGTGCGGTAGCCAAATCGCCGTTCATCAACGCCACTACGCCCAGGTTGTTCGTGATAGCGGCGTCCTTGCTCATGGCGGCAGCCTTGTCGAGCTGAGCCTTAGCCTGTGCCAGCTTGCCTTCCTTGGCGAGGATCACGCCGGCATTGTTGTAACCGCGAACGCTGTTATACTTGCTGGCGGCAGCCTCGTATGCCTTCAGCTTGGCGGCGTTGTCGTCGGTCAGCGTAGCGGCGTACAACATCTCCTCCTCGCTCAGAACGTCGATGTTCTTGGCAGCGGCTTCCTTGATTTCGGCGTCGGTACGGCCTTCGATGTCCACATCGGCGATCAGCTTCGTACGACGCAGCTGAGGCAGAATTTCCTTAGCCAGCACCTCGAACACGGCCGTCATGCTCTTGATCTCCTCGTCACGCTTTACAGGATTGTCCTGCATAGCCAGTACCTGAAGAATCAGATCCTTGTCCTCGATGTCCGATGCGGAAACCAGTTCCTTGAAGCCTTCCCAGTCCTCACCGTAAGCGGCGATGTCGTATTTCGGGTTAACGCTCGAGAGCTTCTTGGCGATCGCCTCCTGACCGCTCTCGCTACGCTTCTTCGAGAGCTCGTCGTTGAACTTCACCGGACCGTCGGGCGATGCATAGCCCTTGGCATATACGTTGCCCAGCGTCGCGCGATCCTTGTTGGCATACTCTTTCACGAAGTCCTCGAACATCTTGACCTGTTCCTTGGTCAACTCGCCCGGACGCACGTTGGAGCGGTTGATCTGATACATGATCTCGGCATCCTTAGTGATCGTCGTTACGCGCTTGAAGTTGTCGGGCATGATCGTCAGGTAAGCGGCATTGTCGGCCAGCAGCTGCACGGTGCTAACGCCCTCGGCAACGGGAATGGCAGCGAACGGCAGGAACTGCTTGCGCTTCTTGCCGCAGTTCTTCGAGCACTTGGACTCGATACGCAGCTCCAGCGTCGAAATCTTCGCACGCTTGTCATAGGGAATCGATACGCTCTGGGTGTACGAGCCGCCCTGCTTGTACGAGATCACCTCGTAGTTGTCCTTTACCTTCTCGCCCTGAACGAACTTCGGAGTACCGGCGATTTCGCCGCCCTCGAATACGAGTACCGGCGTAATCTTCAGCACGGCCCGTTTGTTGAAATATTTGGCGGGGAAGTTTACCTTGATGTCCGTCACGGCGTTATTGCCCTTGAGGGTGACAACGGCAGGCGTAGCGGAAACATCGATTCTGTCCACTTTTTTCAACATCTTGTTGTAGCAGTTACAGCTGGCAAGCAGAACTGCTAAAGAAGCGAGCATGAAACTTTTTACAAACCTTTTCATAATCAATGCTTTAAAGTTAATTAGTTTTATTCCGACTTTTTAATTCGTTCGTTTTCAAAGGTATAGTTGAGTCTCACAAAAATAAGAATATATTTTAAATTACAATAGAAAAATAATTTATTTTTGGCTCTTCCCTTTTTGCGGACTCGGCTTGCTCCCTTCTTCTCGGACTCCCTACTCTTTCTTACCGTTCAGCAACGCTTTGCGAGAGAGCTTCAACTTTCCGTTTTTCGGATCGAGACCGATCAGCTTGACCTCGATCATCTCGCCCTCCTTGAGCCCGGTCTGCTCCATCGTCTCGAAGCGCCTGTTCGCGATTTCGGATATGTGCAGCAGTCCGTCCTTGCCCGGCAGAATCTCGACGAACGCGCCGAAAGCCACGATCGAGCGGATCTTACCTTTGTATATCTCGCCGACCTCGGGCATCGCCACGATTCCCTTGATACGGGCCAAAGCGGCTTCCAGCGCGTCCTTGTTCTCGCCGAAAATATCGACGAAGCCCTTGTTGTCCTTCTCGGTGATCGTGATCGTCGTGCCGGTGCTCTTCTGAATCTCCTGAATCACCTTGCCGCCCGGACCGATCACCGCGCCGATGAAGTCCTGCGGAATGACGATCTGCTCGATGCGCGGCACATGCGGCTTGAACTCCGGCCTCGGAGCAGGAATCGTCTCAAGTATCTTGCCAAGAATGTGTAAGCGGCCCTGCTTGGCCTGCTCGAGCGCCTTGGCCAGCACCTCGTAAGACAAGCCGTCGACCTTGATGTCCATCTGGGTCGCAGTGATACCGTCTTTGGTTCCGGTCACCTTGAAGTCCATGTCGCCCAGATGATCCTCGTCGCCCAAAATATCGGAGAGCACGGCGTACTTGCCCGTCTTCGTATCGGTGATCAGCCCCATCGCTATACCCGAAACGGGCTTCTTGAGCTTTATGCCGGCATCCATCAGCGCCAGCGTGCCGGCGCAAACGGTGGCCATTGACGACGAGCCGTTCGACTCGAGAATGTCCGACACCACGCGGACGGCATAGGGGTTCTCCTCTCCGACGGGGACCATCGGCTTGAGCGCGCGCCAAGCCAAGTTGCCGTGACCGATCTCACGGCGCGAAAGCCCGCGCGCGGGACGCGCCTCGCCGGTCGAGAACGGCGGGAAGTTATAGTGCAACACGAACTGCTCGGTTCCCTGAACCAGCACGTCGTCGATCTGTTTCTCGTCCATTTTCGTACCGAGCGTCACGGTCGTCAGCGACTGCGTCTCGCCCCGGGTGAAAATCGCCGAGCCGTGAGCGGCCGGCAAGTAGTCGACCTCGCACCAGATCGGGCGAATCTCGTCCGTACGGCGGCCGTCGAGACGGATTCCCTCGTCGAGAATCATGTTGCGCATCGCCTTTTTCAGCACGTCGTCGTGGAAATAGCGCTTGATCAGCATCTTCTTCTCGGCGAGCTCCTCTTCGCTGAAGCGAGCCTCGAACTCGGCCTCCAGCGCGTCGAAACGCTCCATTCGCTCGTGCTTGGAGGTCATGGCCTTGGCGATCTCGTAAGCCTTGTCATAGGTTGCCTCGATCACCTGGCGGCGCAGCTCCTCGTCGTTGGTCTCATGGCAGTAGGCGCGCTTGACATCCTTGCCGAGCTCCTTGCTCAGCTCGATCTGGGCGGCGCAGTGCTTTTTGATCTCCTCGTGGGCGAACTTGATCGCATCGAGCATCACGGCCTCGGAAACCTCTTTCATCTCGCCCTCGACCATCAGGATGTTGTCGATCGTCGCCCCGACCATGATGTCGAGATCGGAATTGGCGTTCTGCGAGAAGGTGGGGTTGATTACGAACTCGCCGTCGATACGGGCCACCCGCACCTCGGAAATCGGACCGCCGAAAGGCACGTCCGACACGGCCAGTGCCGCCGACGCGGCCAAACCGGCCAGCGCGTCGGGCATGATGTCCTTATCGGCCGAAATCAGATTGACCGTCACGAAAACCTCGGCGTGAAAATCCGAGGGAAACAGCGGACGCAAAGCACGGTCGATCAGACGCGACACGAGAATCTCGTAGTCCGACGGACGGGCCTCGCGCTTGAGGAATCCGCCCGGGAAGCGTCCGCAGGAAGCGTATTTTTCCTTGTACTCGACCGACAGCGGCATGAAGTCGCAGTCGTCCTTGGGTTCTTTGGCGGCGGTTACCGTGGCGAGCAGCATCGTGTTGCCCTGCTTCACGACGACCGAACCGTCGGCCTGCTTGGCCAGTTTTCCGGTTTCGATGATTATCTCGCGGTCCCCGCTCAATGGAATCACCTTTCGTGTTGCGTTGTAATACATTATTTCAATTCTCTTAGTGTCCTGTTACTTAGTTGATTGCGCGCATCCTTCGGCGCGGACGGGCCATCGGCGGGAAAACCGTCTTAAAAAGAGAATAAAGCTGCCCGGGAGGGCAGCTCCATTCCGCATGGAAACACCGGGCTATTTCCGGAGCTCCAAAGCCTTTACGATAGCTCTATATCTTTCTATATCAACCTTCTTAAGGTACTCGAGCAACTGGCGGCGCTTACCGACCAGACGCAACAGCGAGCGCTGCGTGCCGAAGTCCTTCTTGTTCTTCTTCAGATGTGCGGTGAGGTGGTTGATACGGTAGGAAAATAGCGCCACCTGGCTCTCGGGCGAGCCGGTATCGGTATTAGACTTCCCGTAGTTCGCAAAAAGCTCCTGCTTTTTGTCTGCATTCAAATAACCCATTGTAATGAAATTAAAAGTTTTATCGTTGCCTTGGCTACTCCTCTCCTCAGGAAGAGTCTTCTCAAAGCGACTGCAAATCTAACGTTTTTTTATCAAGCTACCAACAACATAGTCCAAGAAAAGCATATTTTTTGACGATCGGCCTTCCCCGGCGGTCGCCCGGTCAAGCCTGCCCCGCAATCCGCCGGCAATAGAGCAGCCCGCCCTCGGCACGGACGATTTTCACGACGGCGCCGCGCTCGATGTAGAGCCCGTCCTCGGCGACCGCCTCGTAATAGGTCCCGTCGACAAGCACCTTGCCCGAGGGCCTCAGCACGGCCGTGACCGCGCCGGTTCGCCCTATCAGATCGGACAGCGACGGCTGCTGGCCGACATAGCCCTGCTCGGGCGTCATACTGGTAGTGAGAACGATACGTTCGCGAAGCGGCGAGGAGCCGGTCAAGAAACGGCGTCCGAGCCACAGCGCGGCCACGAAGGCCGTCACCGAGCTAACGATCACCACGGCGAACGGCCGGACGACCCAAGCGACCGACACCTCGCCCGAGGTAACGTGGCGGAACAGATCGTTGTCGATCGCCGCAAAGGCCAGACCCGTGACGACGGCGGCGATCCCGGCGACGCCCGCGATGCCGAAGCCCGGCAACACGAATATTTCGACGGCGAGCAGCAGCAGTCCGACGACGAACAGCAGCAACTCCCAGTTCTGTGCTACTCCTTCGAGATAGAGCGGCGCGAAATAGAGCACCGCCCCGAGCACGGCGACGACCAAAGGGAAACCGATGCCGGGCGTCTGCAGCTCGAAATAAATGCCCCCGACGATCAGCATGATGAAAATGCCCTGAGCCACCGGATTCATCAGCCAGCCCAGCACGCGGTCGAGCGTCGTGGGCTCGTACACGTAGAGCGTATAGTCCTCGACGCCGGCCCGCTGCAACACCTCGGCCACCGACGAGGCGCTGCCCTCGCTGAAATGCCTCTGCACGGCCTCGTCGGCCGTCAGCGTCAGCACGCGGAGCGTCGTGCTATCGCCCGCGCTCCGGCCCACCATCGCCTCGGCCACGAGCGGATCGCGGTGCCAGCGCCAGACGGTATCCCGCCCGTCGATCCGCTCGATCACCTTCCCGTGGGACTCGGCCGTCGCGCGCATCGTAGCCCGCATGAAGCTCTGGAATTTATCGGGCATCGGCCTGCCCGACTGGTCCACGACCGAGGCGGCCCCGATCGACCCGCCGGGACGCATGTAAATGCTGTCGGCAGCCAGCGCGATCAACGCTCCGGCCGAAGCGGCCTGATTGTCGATCCAGACCCAGACTGGGATCGGGCTTCCGAGCAATGCCGTGCGCACCGAGTCGGCCGCATCGACCAGACCGCCGTACGTATTCATCTGAATCAGCACCGCATCGGCCCCCATCTCCCGTGCCTCGGCCAGACACTTGGCGGTCAGACGCTCCACCGACGGCATGATCGGCTCCCGGATCGGGAACGTATAGATCAACGGGCGGGAAGAGGAGTCCCCCGCGCGAAGCGCCGCGACCGCGCACAGCGCGAGCAGCAGCGACAGGAATTTTTTTTTCATGGCGGTTATCGTTACGAGCGGCTGCGAGGCGTTGCGGCCCGCAGCGGCGATTCGGCTTACAGCCATTTTTTCCAACGGAAGAACAAGTAGGTCAGCGCGCTGGCCAGCACCATCAGTCCGAGCGCGAACGGGTAGCCATACTTCCAGTGCAGCTCCTGAATGCCCACGAAGTTCATGCCGTAGATGCTGGCGATCATCGTCGGAGGCAGGAAGAACAGCGACGCGACGGTAAAGATCTTCGTCACGTTGCTCTGCTCGATGCTGATCAGACCCAGCGCCGTGTCCTGCATGTAGTCGAGCCGCTCGGAGCTGAAATCGGCATGGTTGATCAGCGAGTTGACGTCCTTGATCATCAGTTGCAGCTTCGGATAAATGTCGTTCGGGAAGCGCTCGCTGCGCAGGATGCCGGACAGGATACGCTGGCGGTCGAAAATGTTCTCGCGGATCAGCATCGTGTTCTCCTGCAAATGGCTGATGCGCGTAAGCATCTGCTTGTCGACCGAGTCGCTCAGGCTGATCTCCTTGCTCAGCGCTGCGATGTTCTTCGCCAGTGCCTCGACCAGGTCGGCATCGAAGTCGATACGGACCTCCAGAATCGAAATCAGCAGGTGATAGCCCGTCGGGAAAGCCCGATAGTTCATTTGCAGCCGCTTGGCGCTCTCGGCGAAAGTTCGGAACTCGTTGAAGCGCACCGACACGAGCACGCCTTCGGCGATGATGAACGACACGGGCTCGATGCTGAACGAGTCGCCGGTCGGCATGAAAAAGTTCGAGTTGCAGATGATCGCGTTCTCGGTCTCGGAATACTTCGACGAGCTTTCGATCTCCTCGACCTGCTGCCGGGTCTGGAGATTGATCTCCATGAAATTCTCGACGGCCTTCTGCTCCTTGATCGTCGGCGAAAGCAGGTCGATCCAGAGGATGTCGTCGTAGCCCAGATCGTCGAACAGCCTGACGTCGGCGTTGCGTACGATCTTGTTATATTGCTTGAGGTATATCGTAATCATGTTTTCGGTCGTTAGAAGTGAGCAATCGGAGAGGTCTTTCCCTTTCCCGCGCGAGCCTTCAGCGGGAAGTTCAGCCGGGATTGATCGGAGGCTCTATGCGGAGTCCCTCCTCCCAGTAGAGCTCCATCGCCCGACGCTTCTGCTCGTCGAAAACGAAATCGATATTCCGGGTCAGATAATCGCGCGCATACGGACGGTCGCCATACCCGTAGCGGCGGATCGCCTCGTCGATATGGGCCGTGCCGTAAACCAGCGCCTCGGTCAGCGAGTCGACCGTAGCCTCCGGCACGCCGCCGCGCGCGACCCATGCGGCGAATACGAAAGGCAGACCGGTCAGCAGTCGCCACTGCTCGGCCAGGTCGTAGCGATAGCGGAAAGCGGCCTCGCGAGCGAACACCTTATCGCCGATGATTACGTATCCGGTGCGGGGCTTCGGATCGTCCAACACCGAGAAATCGTCGAGCTCGCGCCAGCGGAACTTCCTTTTCCACAGCTTGGCGGCCAGCAAGCGGACCAGACGGACTGAAGTGAGCGAATGGCTGTCGAGATAGACCGTATTGACGCTCTCCAATGGATCGGCGCTTGCGAGCACGACCGTCCGCACCGGGCCGCTGGCTCCGATGCAGTAAGGCGTCACGATACGCAGGTCGGGAATTCCCGGAATGGCGGCGACGGGTATCAGCGCCAGATCGGCCTTACCGTCGCGCAGCGCCTCGGCGCAACCTCGCGGCGGAGAAAGCAGCAACTCCGCATGCAGGCCCGCGCCGGCATGTTCGATACCGTAGATAAAGGGGATGGTATTCAGGTAGGATACCGCAGCTATTCTGTTCCGCATCATCATCCATACAGCATCAAACGTTCGTTAAACCATATCCGGCCCTCCGCAAACGCGCAGAACCGGGCTGTCGGGCGGAGGCTTCCTCGGCGACGAGCCGCATTTCCGTGTTGCGAAGGTAGCCAAAAATTGCGAATAACCTACTCTCTATGCCTTTTTTTCGCTCCGTCCCGTCGAAAAACGCCTGCATGAAGTGTGCCCCCGCAGCGGAAAGCGGAGAGCGGCACGCAACAGCGACCGGTCCCCGGAAACATCGCGCGGGAATCCCCGCGACTGGCAGTCAGGACACGATCCCGGACACAAATGCCTGAAAAGTATCGGCGGGACTTCGATACGGAAAGCTCCGGGAATCGAGGGACGAGCAATACGGACCGGAACGCGCGACGTTTCCGAGCCCCTCCCCCGAACCGGAACCGTCCTACGCAGAACAAGGCGCGCGGGCGGCGGAAAGCCGGCCTAAAATCCTCCCCGCCGGAGAATGCGTTCGGAATCGCGCACGGTCGAGCGCATCCAGCGCAGCAGGATTTCGTCGCGCTCGGTCTCCGGAATGCGCCATGGCACGCCGCTCGCCCTCAGCCGCGATGAGAGCAGGTAGAGCAGAATGGCCGCCGAGGCCGACACGTTCAGGCTCTCGACGAAGCCGCACATCGGAATGCGGACGAACTCGTCGGCCGCCGCGACGACCTCCTCGCTGATCCCGGCATGCTCCGTACCGAAGAACAGCGCGAACGGCCCGGCTTCGACGTCGAACGTCTCGGGCGTCCGGTCGTCGGCATGCGGCGAGGTAGCCACGATGCGGTAGCCCCGTGCCCGCAGATCGTCCACGAGCGAAGGCGTATCGGGATGCTTGCGTATATCGACCCACTTGTCGGTCCCGCGCACGATATTCGCGTTGGGCGTGAAGCGGCAAACCGTCTCGACCGTATGGATGTCCTGTATGCCGAACGCCTCACAGCTCCGCACCAGCGCGCTGGCGTTCTGCGGATGGTAGGTATTCTCGAGACAGATCGTCATGTAGCGCGTGCGGCTCGCCAGCGTTTCCCTGAGCACTTTCTCGCGCCCGGGCAGCATGAACCCGGACAGGTATTCGATCATTCGCGCGGTCCGCCGCGAGTCGTTATTTTCGGTATTTCTTGTCATCCTCGAGCAGTTTGAGATAGCTTTCGTAGCGCGACGGAGCGATCAGGCCCTGCGCGACGGCTTCTTTGACCGCGCACGAAGGCTCGTGCGTATGCGTGCAGTTGTAGTATGCGCAGCCCGACGCATGGCGGAGCAGATCGGGAAAATAGCGGCACGCCTCGTCGTCGGCGATGTCGATCAGGCCGAAGCCCTTGATGCCCGGCGTATCGATCAGATAGCCGCCCTCCTCGAGCGGATACATTTCCGAGAAAGTCGTCGTATGCTTCCCCCGGCGGCTGCTCGCCGAGACCTCGCCCGTGCGGACGTCCAGCGAAGGATCGACCGCTCGGATCAGCGACGATTTGCCGACGCCCGAATTACCGGACAGCAGCGAGACTTTTCCTGCCAGGCGCGCTTTCAGCGCCCCCACTCCGTCGCCTCGCTCAGCGCTCGTCTCCAACACCTCGTAGCCGGCCAGCGAGTATGCGTGCAGGAACGCGGCCCGGGCCTCGCGCAGCTCGTCGGTCACGTACAGGTCGCACTTATTGAGCACGAGCGTCGCCGGTACGCGATACGCCTCGGCCGTCACCAGAAAGCGGTCGATGAACTCGTTGTTCGTGGCCGGGCGGTGCAGCGACACGACCAAAAAAGCCTGATCGACGTTCGCCGCGATGATATGCGACTCTTTCGACAGGTTCGGGGAGCGGCGAATGATGTAGTTGCTGCGGGGACAGACGCCGACGATCGCGGCCGTTCCGTCGTCGGCCGTCTCGTACTCGACCCGATCGCCGACCACCACCGGATTGGTGGAGCGGCTGCCCCGCAGGCGCAAGCTGCCCCGAATCCGTCCGGCAAGCGGGCGCCCGCTGCGGACGTCGCGGAGCGCGTACCAGCTGCCGGTGCTCTTGATAACCAATGCCGTCGATCGCTTCTTCATACTCAGTCGCTCGTGTTTTCCCGGTCGGCGAGCCTCTCCGCCGCCCGGCTCAGGTAAGGGAAAACCCACCGCGACACCTCGCGGACGGGCTTATAGAGAACGGCCCGTGCATAACTTCGCTCGCTCACCCAGCCCGCGCTGCGGTTCACGGTCTCGAACGCGCCGAGCAGCAGGCTCAGGATCAGGGCCATTTTGACGACGCCGAGCAGCAGTCCGCCCACGGCGTCTATCGGGCCGAGGCCGGCCAGTCGGAACAGGCCCTTCAGCAAATGTCCCAGCAGCGCGATCCCGAGCAGCGTGAGCAGCAGGATCGCCACGAACCCGGCCACTCGGGCAGCCGACGGGTCGACGCGCATCCACAATCCGGCCGCCTCCCCGTACCGGGAAGCCAGCCAGACTCCCGCAACGAGTCCCAGCAGACCGCAGGACTGCGCGACGATTCCGCTTCGGAACCCTCTGTACGCCGCATAAGCCAGCGGAATGCCGACGATTATATCGAAAGCGTGCATTTCTCCGTCCTTTACTTGGCGGGCACGGAGCGTCCCGGCCGGACGCGCGGAACGTCCCCGGAAGCCGATACCCGGTACGAAGATACCGCAACTATGCGTGAAAGCAAAACGGCCGGGCGAAAAATCGGCCCCGTTCCGCTCCGAAAGCCGAGGAATGCGGGAGAAAAAGCATCGGCCCGGGCCGCCGGCGTAGAAAACGGCCCGCCGCACAGGACCGGACCAACGCTCCTTCTGGCCTCGCGGGCCGTCCCCGCCATGACCGAAACGGCCCGGACACGGACTCGTCGCGCCGATGGAGAACCGTACCGCAGCTCGCTCTCCACCGGACACGCCGGCCGCCTGCGGACAAGCCGGCCGCAGACGGCGAAAATTCGGTATCACACATTTGCTTCGGTACGAACGATATTTTTGCCGTCGATAGCGCTCCATCGAACCTGTTTTTCGGGTTTTGTATTAATTTTGTCCGTAAATCGAACGACATGAAAAAAGCGGGAATTCTCCTCGTGCTGCTGACCGCGTGCCTCGGGCTGCCGGCGCGCGAGGTCATCAGTCTCAACCGCGACTGGCGGTTTTTCAGCTACAGCGAGGGAAGCAGCGACCGGGCCCAGAACGTGAACCTGCCCCACACATGGAACAACGACGCGCTCGGAGGCAAGAACGACTACTTCCGGGGCGTGGGCAACTACATGAAGGACATCCAAGTGCCGCTCGAGTGGCGCAACAAGCGCGTCTTCATCCGCTTCTCGGGCGCCGGGACGGTCACCGACCTGATCGTCAACGGCCGCCACGTCGGAGAGCATCGCGGCGGATTCGGGGCTTTCACGTTCGAGCTGACCGGCTACCTGCGCTACGGCGAGCAGAACCTGCTGTGGGCGATCGTCAACAACGCGCCCCGGCTCGACGTGCTTCCGACGGCAGGCGACATCAACATCTACGGCGGACTGTACCGCGACGTCGATCTGATCGTCACCGAGCCCTCGCACATCGCGGTCAACCACTACGGCTCGCAGGGCGTGTACGTGCACCAGAAAAGCGTATCCCGCGAGCGTGCCGAGCTCGAGGCGGTCGTCCGCATCGACGGACTTCGGGACCGCATGCTGAGCGTCACCGCGACCGTCGTCACGCCGATGCGCGACACGGTGGCCTCGGAGCACGCCCGCTTTCGGGTTCCGGCCGAGGGACGGGGGTCGGTCTCCGTGCCGATCGCGATGGACAATCCGAGGCTGTGGAACGGCACGGCCGATCCGTTCATGTACGACGTGATCGTCCGGCTTATGGACGACAGTCTGCTGTGCGACGAGGTGACCGTACCGCTCGGGCTGCGCTACTTCAGCGTCGATCCGAAACAGGGCTTCCTGCTCAACGGGTCGCCGTACCGGCTGCGGGGCGTGTCGCACTACGAGGACCGGGCGTCGGTGGGCAACGCGCTGACGCCGTACCAGATCGCCGAGGACCTGGATCTGATCGCCGAAATGGGCGCCAATGCGGTCCGCGCGGCGGCCTACCCGCACAACGAGAGTTTCTATGACGAATGCGACCGCCGGGGCCTCGTCGTACTGAGCGAGCTGCCGCTGATCGGCCCGGCTTATATAACCGACAAAGGCTACATCAACACCGAGGCGTTCCGCGACAACGGCCGCGACCAGTTGCGCGAAATGATATTCCAGCAGTTCAATCACCCGTCCGTGGCGATTTGGGGCATCTTCTTCGACCAGACGCCCCGGGGAGACGACCCGACCGCGTACGTCAAGGAGCTGAACTCGCTGGCCATGCTGGAAGACCCCTCGCGCCTGACCAGCGCCACGAGCAACCAGGACGGCAAGATCAATTTCGTAACCGATCTGATCGTATGGGACCACAACTACGGATGGAAGGAAGGGCTGCCGTCGGACATCAAGGTATGGCTCGACCAGTTGCGGACCAACTGGGGCAGCCTCTGTTCGGGCATCAGCTACGGGGCGGGGGCGTCGATCTATCATCAGGACGACTCGCTCTACCGCCCCGATTATCTGGGCAACTGGCACCCCGAGCGCTGGCAGACTTACCTGCATGAGCAGTACTATCCCTACATCGACGGCTCGCCCTTCCTGTGGGGCTGGTTCGTCGCCAACATGTTCGACTACGGCGCCGCGGGTCGCAACTGGGGCGAAGGTACGGGCGTCGACGACCGGGGGCTGGTCACCTTCGATCGCAAGTACCGCAAGGACGCCTTCTACTTCTACAAGGCCAACTGGAACCACACCGAGCCGATGGTATGGATCGCCGAGAAACGCTGGAACCGCCGCCCCCGGACGACGCAGACCGTGCGCGTCTACTCGAACGCCGATCAGGTCGAGCTGTGGCTCAACGGCGCCTCGCTGGGCGTGAAGACCGGCACGAACGGCACGTTCATATGGGAAGGCGTCGAGATGCGGCGCGGAGCCAACCGGCTGCAAGCCCGCACGAACGCCGGCGAGGACGAGACGACCGTTTACATCCGGTAGCGGCAGTCCGGCCGGAGAAACGAAGGAACCGCAAGCACAACAAGGAGGCGGAGGCGACACGAGAACGGCCGGGAAACGGAGAAGCAATGAAAACGGCGCAAAAACGGTCGAGCCCCAAAGCGCACGGGACCCGGGCCGCCGGTATCGTCCCCCTCGGCCACCGACCCGACGTAGTCGCAGAACCGCCGCTCACCCGTTCCGCCCATTCACCCTCACCCACTCATTCACCCGCTCACCCGTTCACCCGCTCAATCGGCCCAGTACCGGAAGGTGCCGCATATCCGGTAAAGGCCGTCGATCTCCGTTCTCGGGACGGCGATTTCGTCGTACTTGCCCGGCTTCAGCGAAACGAGCCGGACGCGCTCCGGCGACTCGCCCTTGCGGATAATCCGGCACAGCCGGGCCTCTCCGACAACGACGACATAAGCTCGGCCGAACACGATGGACTCGGCCGGCGTCCGGGCGAGAAGCATGCAATCGCCGGGCAGGAGACGGGGCGACAGCGCGTCGCTGCAACAGGAAACGGCCGCCTCGGCCTCGTGACACAGCCAGGAAGGAAACGGAATTCGTCGATTCTACCCAGGCCAAAAGTCCCGGTCCAAAGAGAGCAGGTCGGGATAGAGCGGAAGGTAGAGCACCTCGGCGGAAGCGGTCTCGGCAGAAGCCCGGTCGGGAGCCTCGGGGTCCCCCTCTCTTCCGAGGAGCCAGCTCAGGCTCAGCGACGGACAGATGTTCCGGATACGCAGGGCCAGATCCATGCTGATGCCGTTGTAGCCTTTCCGTATCCGGTAGAGGTTCTCGCTGCGCTTGAGGCCGAGACGTAGGGCCAAAGCGTTGTAGGAACGCTCGCCCGAGTATGCAGGACGATCCTCAGCCGGTCCCGGGCCGGAACGGCCTCGGTGCAGGAAAGAGGGTCGCAGGAGGGGGTCGTATGGTCGGTTTGTCGGGTCATGCGATAACGGAATTTTTAAATGGCCGGAACCGGGTGAGGGAGTCCCGGCCATTCGGGAATGGCCTCATTCACCCCGAAGGCCATACCGTTTTATCAAAATTTCATATTTTGCGAGATAATTCTATAAATTATGTCATAACTTAGCCACCTAAAAAAGCGAAACGGAAAGCGCAGGCCGTCCCTCGCCGCGCAGGAGCGGCTCGGTGCCGTACGGACGACCCGCGCTCGCTCCAGGCAACCCTAGGGCCTCGCGGAGCTTTTGCACATTCTGACTTTCGGACCGGAGACCGGCCTTCCCGACACACGACATTGCGAACCAACGAGCGGGAACGGTCGGTCCGGTCCGATTTTTCTGCCGTCCCGAACCCGCCGGACCGCCGCGCTCCGGCAACGGACGCCGGACCGGCCCAAGCGGATACGGACCATGAAAGTTCCGGCCAGACAGAGAAGCGCCCGACCGGCGCAAGAAAGCGGCCGGCAGTCGTCCGCCCGGCATTTGCCGCAAGCGAAACGGCAGAGGGGCCCGACGCAGGACGCAGAGAAAGCGCCGCAGCGCGCGGTCCGTATGAATCGATAAAGGGAAATGCCCGACCGTCCGGCGACTGCATCGCGCCGGAACGAGTAGCGAACGGTATGTGCGGAACGGGAACCGTAACATGGCCGGGTGATTTATATTTCCGAACACCGCGCCCGAGGGAAAAAAAGGCGCAGGTTCAATTCCCCAAATCCGGCCTTCCACAGCCCTTACATAAGGAATCTCCCCTACGCCCGAACTTGCCCCATTCAAAAATAGGGCAGAGCTCAGGTTTCGGACAAATTTCGCCATGTAAGTACAAAAGTGGAAGTTGGATTTTGCGAAAAATGCCTAAACCAAAATATGTACGGTTCTACTGCCGCAAGTAATAACTACGCAAAGGTAACATAATCCGTACTATTCGTTGAACAATGAGATGCACAAAGATAAAACATTTTTCAAAACATGACTATATAGTCATGTTTTTTATGACTAAATAACCATATCGAAGACCAAATAATGAATCCAATTTTGTAAAATAATAATTGGTGTATCTGAAACGTAAGGACGACATATTAGTAAAATTAGTCGCAAAACGTATGCGACAACTACGAATCGAACGAGGCTATTCGTTGGAATATGTTGTTGAGTGCACTCGTTTGGATGTTCCTCATTTTGAGACCGGCCTCTCTTTTCCTACTCTATTTTCCATATCATTATTGTGTAAATTCTACGATATTACCCTCAACGAATTTTTCGCTCCCATAAACTATCCGCCCAAAGGGAGTTTCGACATCTCGATAGACTCGAAAATACCGAAGAAAAAATAACCGAGAACCGACAGTCTCCGCGCGCCGGAACGAGTAGCGAACGATACGTGGTGAGCGGGAACCGTAACATGGCCGGGTGATTTATACGTGCCCGAGGAAAAAAGAAAGGCGCAGGTTCAAATTCCAAGTCCGGCCTTCCACAGCCATTCAAAAGAATTATCCCCTACGCCCGACTTTATCTAAACCGAGGGTCTCCGGCCGCGCCCCGCCCTCCGTCAGCGAGCAAGCGACGGATGCACGCCGGCGGACGGAACCGAAGCGGCCAGCACGCCGGCGGACGAGGGTCCCTCGCAGAAAAGCAGATCGACGATCGACAGGTTCGGGACGAACGGCATCCGCTCCGAGAACACCTGATAATAGGGCTGCGGCGCGAAGTCGGGATCGGGGCGCGACAGCCGGGGCTTGCGCGAAATGCAATGGCGAAAGTCCTCCCCCTCGGGCACATGCTCGGCATAACGCTCGGTATGCCCGACCGGCGGATCGGCGCGCAGCAGCTCGAGCACGAGCGACTGGAGCTCCTCGTTCAGATCGACCAGAAAATCGTGCCGCTTCCGGTAAACGGCGGCGAACCGCTCCTCGTAATAGCCGAAATAAGGCGAGCGACGGTAGGCCGACACGAGCGCCTGAAAATGCTGATGCCGCCACTTTTTCGTGCGGTCGATCCGGATGTCCCGGACCGGGACGCGCTCGCCCGAAGGCCGGCACACCGGGACGACGAGCGTCGTGGGCCCGCCGGCCGACAGAATGTCGCAGCGGTTGCGGCAGCTCTGCTTTTGGTAGTGCTCGTGCAGGTCAATCTGCGCCCGGCCGCTCAGCAGCTTCGTATAGTACTGCACGTTTCCGAGATAGGCGGTAGAAAGAATCACTGTACAAATCGTTTTTAAGTTCCGGCATCCGTCGGGATGGCCGTAGCATTCGTAACAAAGAACGGAGGCTGCGCCGGACAGAGACCGTGCACGGCAAGCGGACAGACGCTCCGCCGCCTGCAAGCCGAAACCCTCCGCACCGCCGTCCTTCCCTCAGGCCGGGGCCCCATCGCCCACGGTACGGAAAAGCGATCCGTCCGAAACGTCCGCTGCCGTCCGCAGACCGCGCGGTCACAGAAATGTCTCGGGCTCGCGCCTCGCTTGGCAAGCCTCGCGGAGCGCTTCCATTTTCCGCCCGAAAGCGGACCTCGCGGGCTCGGCCAGCGATCTCGCTCCGGCACGGCAGTAACGCACGCAGGCAAAACAAGTGATACACCGCGAGGGGTCGGTCACGCGATAGTTTCCCGGATCGATCGTCTGCACGGGACACACCAGCGCGCAGCGGCCGCAACGTTCGCAGCGCACCGGATCGAGCTCCGGAACCAGCGGAATCGGAGCGTAAGCCTTGTAAGGCTCGTGTCCCGGGACCCGGATCAGAACTTCGCATGCGGCCCGGTCGCGCAGTTTGGCGGCGACCTGCCGGCCGAACGCCTCCATAAGGGCCGTATCGGCCTCGTCGGGACGCCCGGCGGCGATCCGTCCGTTCAGCGAATGCTCGGTCACGAACGCTCCGGCCGCAATCACGCGGAATCCGGCCCGGCGTGTCAACCCGACCAGCTCCAATAGCGCGTCCTCATACGCCCGGTTGCCGTAGCTGACCACGCAGACGGCATCGCCCGTTCCCCGAACCGGCAAGCCGCCGTGAAACAGTCCCGGCACGCGACCCGCATACACCGGCATACCGACCAGAAGCAACTCGTCGGCCCCGACCTGCACGCCGGCCTCGCGCCATGCGGGCCGGTCGAGCGAATCCTCCTGCACGCGCGCGGCTCCGATACCCGCCGCGATGCTTCTCAACACCCGGCGGGTCGAGCCCGTCGGGCTGAAACTGACGGCACGTACCGTCCCGATTCGATCACTCATAATTTCCGGCTATGTTAAGGTTTCTTTCTCGATTCCGTAATTCCTTCACGCTTCTCTTCCGGGATACCTCCGCATCCCGCTCCAGTTCCGCTCTCTTCTGCCGGCACCGACTCCCTTTGGGAACAAGACCGGACGGCTACGTGCCGGGCGAAAAAATGCCCGATTCCGACGACTATTCGCGGACGAAACGGGCGAAAACCGAGACCGGCGGTATCCCGTCGACCCCATGTCCGCTCCCTCCGCTGCATCCGCGCGAGATTCGGAGTGCGGAACGGGAACGAGCTTTCTACCGCCCAATCGACGAGAGGCTCCGAGAAACGGAACGGAAAACCTGGCCGGCCAATACCCGGCCGGCAGCATATCGGCCACCGTGAGGCAGACCCCGCCTCCCCAGCTTCAGGGAAACCGGGCCTGGCACTACTCTTTCTTTTCGCCGAACAGGTCGACCTCGCCGCGCTCGACGCGCCGGAACATCGTGGCGAGCTCGGCCACGACCGGCGAGATCAGGCCGATCACGTCGTCGATATAACCCTGCTTGCTCCGGTCGCCCTTGATACGATACAGCATCACGGCATAGAGCGCGCGGAAGAACAGTTCGACATCCGACATGCCGGGCTTGCCGAGCTTGCTCTTGAGTCCCGGCAGTTCGGGCGCGACCGCCCCGTAGAGCCGGCGGTAGTTCTCGCCGGCGGGAAGCGTCAGCAACTGACGGTGCAGGTTGTCCAGATCGGCAATCAGGTGCATCGTGTGCTCCAGATGTCCGCTCTGCTCTTTTCCCTCCTCGCGCAACAGGCCGGCGAGCTCCATATACCAAACCAGCGCCTGCTGCTTTTGCTGCTCGTTCAGGCGCTCCTGCTTCTGCACGAGCTGGGAATAGACGGCCTCGGGGCTGAACTGCAACGCACGAAGCAGATCCTCCAGCTGCCAGAGGTAGAGGATGTACTCGGCGATATTTTCCTTGCGCTTGCTTTGTGCGATATACATCGGATCGGTCGTTTGGTTCAACGTTCGTCAGGCGAAGATACCGCTTTTCACGCAAAAAAGAAACCGACGGCCCGACTCCGGCCCGGGGCCAAGACGGTTCGAACGACATTTCCGACAAGGAAAAACGAACCGGACAAGTCAGACGGCGGTCCTGTCTCGGCTCCGGACAGACAAGACAGTCCAAACGATAGTCCCGACCGGACAAAACGTACCGGACAAGTCAGGCGAAGACTCCATCCCGACCGACGCCTCTCCGCCCCTGTTCCGGTCGGACGAGACGGTCCGAACGACAGGCTCCAACAGATCAAACGGACCCGACAGGCTAAATGAACGCTCCGCTCCGACTGACGAAAGCTCAGGTTCCGGTCGGACGAAACGACACGGCGCATCCTCCCCGCCCCGACACCTACCTTTTCACCAGCCGCCGAAAGAACCGGCCGGCGCATCCTTTTCCCGCATAAGCCGGAGTCTCGGAACGGCCGACGGCTTTTCCGAACTGTCGCAACCAGCCCCGGCATACAAATATACCGCGCCTTACATCAACGACATCGATCCCCGCCGCGATACCGCAACGAACGCCGCAACGCAAACGACGACAAAATGCGGATGGTCGGTAAGAATCCACCGGGACACCGGCCCTGTCGCCCTGTATCCGAAGTACGGCAATCGGACCGTCCGCTAACCGAGTCACCTAAGTCTGCCGAAACGACCGAAACGACCGAAACGACCGAAACGACCGAAACGACCGAAACGACCAGGACACATGCCGAAAATCCGTCCTCGTATAGAACCCGCGAACCGCTCGTTTCCGACCGGAAACAAAACGCTCAGACCCGCCCCGACCGAAGGTTCCGACCTTTTCTGCCGGGAAAGACAAAGGGAAACGTTGTGCCCCCGTACGGACGATTTCTTGCCTTCAGGTTCTATCAAGCCAACCCACCGGAACCTCCGACCGCCTTCAGTGGAAAAGAAAAACAAAGGGAAACGCCTCGTAGCGCTCCCCCTTGTATCGGAGATTTCCCGTCTTCAGGCTATTCGGCCTGCCGGACGGCGGTAATCAGGTCCAGATCGTCGGGCGACGACTGGGCGATGTATTCGGCGGCGGCGGCGTTCTGAGCCTCCCCGTGCTTGACATAAAGCTGAGCGGAAACTCGGTATTCCTCGACCTCGCTCGCCTGACGCAACAACAGGTAGCCGATGATGATATGAGCGGCCATCTCGACCATCCGACGGGCATGGAAGTCGATGAATTCGTTGTTCCCGGCAGCGGTCACCTTCTCGACAGCTCGTTCGTACTGCTCGCGCATCGCGATCAGCTTTTGGTGCACATGGCCCAGGTCGGCCGCGTAAGTCTGCGCCTCGTACTCGCGGATTTGATTCAGATAAGTGCCCGTAGTGACGTGACGGATCGCCGCGACGACCTGCAGCTGCGAGGTCCCCTCGTAAATGTTCGTGATGCGGGCATCGCGGTAAATGCGCTCGATCGGGTAGTCCTTCATGTAGCCCGAGCCTCCGAAAACCTGAATCGCGTCGTAGGCCAGCTGATTGCAATACTCGCTGCTCATCAGCTTCAGCATCGGCGTGAATGCGTCGGCCAGCCGGGTGTACGTCTTCATCTCGGCGCGCTCCTCGGGCGTCAGCTTGCGGTCATGGCTCAGGTGAGTATAATCCTTGTATATCTCGACGAAACGCGTCGTCTCGTACAACATCGCGCGCGAGCCGTACAACTTGGCCTTCATGTTCGACAGCATCTCGGCCACGGCCGGGAACTCGATGATCGGCTTGCCGAACTGCATGCGCTCCTGCGCATACTTGAGCGCCTCGCGGTAGGCGGCCTCCGAAAGGCCGGTCGACTGGGCGCCAATGCCCAGACGGGCGGCGTTCATCAGCGACATTACGTACTTGATGAGTCCCATCTTGCGGTCGCCGACCAGCTCGGCCGGCGCGTTCGTGAACACGAGCTCGCAAGTGGGCGACCCCTTGATACCGAGCTTGTTCTCGATGCGGCGCACCTTGACCGCCATGTGACTGCGGTCGTACACGAACATCGACAGTCCCCGGGCGTCGGTCGTGCCTTCCTCGGAGCGGGCCAGCACCAGTGAGATATGGCCGTCGCCGTTGGTAATGAAGCGCTTGACACCGTTCAGGAGCCATGTCCCCTTCGCCTCGTCCCAATGGGCCTTCAGCATCACGGCCTGCAAGTCGCTGCCGGCGTCGGGTTCGGTCAGGTCCATCGCGCAGGTCTCGCCGCGCGACACGCGGGGCAGATACTTGGCCTTGAGCTCCTCGGACGCGAACTCGTTCAGCGTCTCGGCGCAGTCCTGCAAGCCCCAGATGTTCTCGAAGCCGGCGTCGGCGCGCGCGACCATCTCGTTCGCCATCACGAAATAGATGAGCGGGAAGTTCAGCCCCTCGTACTTGCGCGGCAGCGTCAGCCCGAACAGGCCTGCCTGACGCAGCGCCTCGATGTTGCGGGCCGTGCCCGGAGCGTACTCCACGTGATCGTTCACGACCTTGGGGCCGTCGTGATCGACTCCCTCGGCGTTCGGGGCGATCACGTCGCCGCACACCTCGCC
>CABUJP010000021.1:0-24979 GCA_902491835.1 uncultured Alistipes sp.
ATTTTCCTTTGCACTCGGAAAGAAAGATTCTGAACGTCGGATACGGAATTCGAGCCGTCCCTCAGGACTACTCTTATGCGAACCCTGTTGGGCACATAGGTGTTCTTGGCCGACTCCCGGGCGGTTCCGTTCGCCAGTACGACTTCCTTGACCGTGCCCCAGCGAGACTCGAGCTCATGGATTTCAGGCAGGTCCTCTTTCGGAACGATGAATTCGCCCTTCGCATCGGACATGTAGACCTTGTTTGCCGGGAGGCCGGGCATTCCTTTGATGCGGGCGTCCGGCGCAAGCTCTCCCTTCTCGTCGTAAACCCGGTATAGCACACCTCCGTCGGTGGTCCGGACATACTCGCCGAACTCGGACTGGGAATACTGGGCGATGACATTGGGAATGCCCTGTATGATCTTGACCTCGGTACCCGGTTGCCCCGGTACGCCCGGCTTGCCGTCTTCACCGTCCTGGCCGTCCTTTCCCCGGAGATAGTCGAAAAAATCGTCCAGCGTGTTGCGGTCCTCGGGCCATACCTCGCCGGTACGATGATCGACCAGTGCCCTATCCGTATTCTTGCGTGCCTCGAGGTCCTTCTTCCACAACTCGTAAGCCGACAGGCCGTCGTTCCCGTCCTTACCGGTCAGGTAGCGGAAAAAGTCGTTTTCCGCCGTTTCGTCCGCAGGCCAGCGGCTGCCGGAAGATTTCGGATTCTCCAGATTTCCCGACGCAGCCATTTCCCGCCATAGCTCGTAAGCCGATTTTCCGTCCTGACCGTCCCGACCGGAAAGATAAGAATAGAAATCTGACACCTCCGTTTTGTCGGCTGGCCATCGCTTGCCGTCTTTGTCGACGATTTTCCCCGCTTCGACATCCTTTTTCCACAGGGCATAGGCCGACAGGCCGTCCTGACCAGCGGCTTGCACGCCCGTATCCGTAGAGCCGATCCACCAGTTCCCGTTTTCCCCTATGTGCGGCGCTGCGCCGTCCTGACCGTCCCGACCTTTGAGATAGAAAAAGAAGTCCAAAAGTCCGGTTTTGCTCTCAGGCCATTTTACGGTACCGTCGAGTACAGCCTTTTTCCATAGTTCGTAGGCGGAGAGGCCGTCCTGACCGGCAGCTCGCACGCCCGTGTCCGTAGAGCCGATCCACCAGTTCCCGTTACTCCCTATGTAGGGCGTACTTCCGTCCTGACCGGTGAGGAAGTTCCAAAAGTCCGCTTCCGTGTTTCTCGAAGCCGGCCACAGGACCGACGGCGCGTGAGGATCGGCGGTCTGTCCTCCGGCGATCATTCGCTTCCACTGCTCGTAGGCAGACAGGCCGTCCGTCCCGCGATCGCCTTTTTCTCCCTTGATATAGATGAGATAGTCGGCTATTTCCGTCCGATCCGAGGGCCACTCTATCTGGCCGGACGCGACCGCGTCTTTCCATACTTCATAGGCCGATTTCCCGTCACGTCCCTGCGGTCCTTGCGGCAAATCGAAATTCATTTCGCTGCATGCGCAGAGTAAGGCGCACAGCAGCAAGCTACAACAATAACCGATTTTTTTCATAATAGAACGAGATTTAGTGTTGATAACCTATCGTCAAAGGTAGGCGGTAATTTCCCGAGTCGACTCAAAAAAACCGTTCTAAAATCTTACACTCGGTTCGTGTAATTTGCTGACGGACAAAGGAAAAGAAAACTGCGAGACAAGCATTTTCTCACAGTTTTCATAAAGCTATTGTAATATGCTCATTATTAGCGAATTGAGGAGCTGTTGTAGGCTGATGGGTGCGTAATCGCATTTTAATCAGCATCTTACTACATGAGCGAAAGGAACTTTTCTTTGTCTGCCGCCGCAGATACGGCGATCCGCGCCTTCAGGCGAGACTTCCGGGCATAGACGTTTTGTACCGAATCATTCATCAGCAAACTGATGATTTGCGGTGAGAAACCGGCGTAAATGTAGCAGAGCAGGTCGATATCCGACGGCTTGAACTTCGGGAACTGCTCGCGTAACTTGGCGACAGCATCGTCGCTTATCGTATTGACGATTTTTTCCAGATTCTTTTTCGTCGCGGGGTCTTTCGAGAGTCTGGCCATATAGTCTTTCACTTGCCGGAAGATCATTTCCTGCTGCTTCTGCGTGTTGTCTCGCTCGTAAAAGGCCCGGCCGAACTTGTCTATCATCGAGAAGCGCGACAGGGCCAGCTCCTTCAGTTTGGTTTCGAGTCCCTTGGCCTGCTCCATTTGGGCGACGAGCCGGTTTTCTGTTCGCCGAAAATTATCCACTGCGCTCATGTAGCGATCGATCTCCGCTTGCTTGCTTCGGATTCGCTGCCGGTAGATATACAGCGTCGAGAGCAGGAGCGTGCCCGTCAACGCGGCGATCAGTATCTCGAGCCGGATACGGGTTTTCAGCCTGTAACGCGCGAAAGCGTATTCTTCCCGATAGTATCGCCTTTCGGCATCGGCGGCGGACTGGTAAAGCATGAGGCGGGAGAGGGAATCGTTGAGCTCGATGTACCTGTCGATCTCTTCCCGCGCCTTTTCGCGGTTTCCGGTAGCGGATTCGATCCGGTAGGACAGATAAGTCAGCGTCGCGCTGTCCCGCAGATTCCGCGCGGCGGTCCATGCCGTGTCCAGGTAGTGCCGTGCGCTGTCCATCCGGCCCAGGCCGCAATGGGCTTCCGCAAGCAGCTCGTACTCGGGCAGAGATACCGCTTCCGGAGTCAGAGTCCGGATTTTGCGCACGGCCCGCAATGCGGCGCGGTAGTTTTCCTGCTGAATGTCAATTACGCCGATGTTTCCCAAGCAGGCGGACATGGTTTTTCTGTCCTGTCGCCGTTTCGCAAGCGCCAGCGCATCTTGATAATACCGTCGCGCTCGCTGCGGGTCGTTCAGGTACGAATAGGCGTTGGCGATGTCGAGCAGAGCTTTGTTTTTGCAGGCCGGGTCGTCGAGTTTCCCGAAATATTCGTATGCCTCCATGCAGTATTCCAGCATGGTGTTGTAGTTCATTTGTTCGGCATAGACTTCCCCCATCCGGGTATAGACCCATCCCAGATAATAATTCTTGCCGGTCGCGCGCGCATATCGCTCGGCCGCCAGATAGTGTTTCATGGCCGACTGCAGATCGCCGCCGTTCTGGCGGACACGCCCGTACAAATAGTTCAGCAGGAAACGCACCGAATCGGAGCACATGCGATGCCGGTAGTACCGGTAGGCCTCGCCGATCAGGGAGTCGTTATCGACTGCGACGGAGTTTCTCTCGAGCGCCCGCGAATAGAGGAGCGCATACCGGGCCCGCGTATCGCGGCTTAGGATTGATTCCCGATCGAGGCTCTCCATGATGCGTAGCGAGCTGTCCGGCCGAGTCCTCATATAACGGCTGGCCAGAGACAAATGCCTTTCGACCTTTTCTCGATGCCAGCATCCGGACATCGCAACGAGAACGAAAAGTAGCAATCTTGCCTTCATGATTCGATTGATCGAGCGAACTTTTTCAGGGAAAGGTAGTAAACTTTCCGCTCGAAGGCAAGGAAAAGCTGGAGTACGACAACAACCGGTACAATAGTTATACGAGAAAAAACGAAAGCTGACGACAGAAAGGATGTGATCATTATGCCGATACCACTTATGGCTTCGAGCCGGTCGTATCCGTCGGCAGAGCACTTTTCAACCACCCGGCACAATCGTCCCGAGCGCCGGCTGTCCGCTTTGTCGCCGGAAAACGGATTTCCTGCCGTCGATGCGGAAATCTGCCAATCGATCCGCTTCCCAAACGGTGGCGCAACGGTCTTATCCGTACGGTCTGCGACGGTGCGGACGCTGTCCAGACGGTCTCGGGAAAAGCGGTCGGCTCCCCGCAGCCTGAATCCTTTTCGTCGATTACTTGAGCCGCCGACATCGCAGCCATTTTGCCGATTCGTACCGAATTCCTTTCCGGATGCGAGGGTACGGCACCCAACAACCCGTTCTCGGCTCATGGCAAAATATACCTCCCCTTCCCCGTTGCATGATTTGGTCTTCCCACATCTTCGGATCGCTCTCCTCCGACCGGAAATAACGCTCAGTCCACCCCTGCTCAACCGGGCAAGGTCTTCGCGGCGGACAGGATTCCTGCGCTCTACTATTATTATAATAACGGAAGTCCACCATAACTGCACTTATATTTTCTCCAGCGCCTGTTCCAGATCGGCGATCAAGTCGTCTGCATGCTCCGTCCCAACTGAAAGGCGGATCGTCCCCGGATAGATGCCCTGTTCTGCCAGTTCCGCCTCGCTAAGTTGCGAATGGGTCGTACTGGCCGGATGGATCACCAGCGATTTGACATCGGCCACATTAGCCAGCAGGGAGAAAATCTCCAGACTGTCGATGAATCGGAAGGCTTCCGGCTGTCCGCCTTTGATCTCGAAGGTGAAGATCGATCCCGCTCCTTGAGGAAAGTAGCGCACGTAAAGCGCATGATCGGGGTGTTCCGGCAATGCCGGATGATTGACTTTTCGCACTTTGGGGTAAGCGGTCAGGAATTCGACGATTTTCAGAGCATTCGCGACATGCCGCTCCACGCGCAATGACAGCGTTTCCAGCCCCTGAAGCAACAGAAACGCATTGAACGGACTGATCGTCGCTCCCGTATCGCGCAGCAGGATGGCCCGGGCGCGGACGGCATAGGCGGTCGCTCCCGCCGCTTCGACGAACCGCACGCCATGGTAGCTCGGATCCGGCTCGGTGAGTTGGGGAAACTTGCCGGAAGCGGACCAGTCGAACCGGCCGGAATCGACGATTACCCCTCCGAGGGAGGACCCGTGCCCGCCGATGAATTTCGTGGCGGAATGCACGACGATATCGGCTCCGTGTTCGATGGGCCGGAATAGGTAGGGCGTACCGAACGTGTTGTCGACAATCAAGGGGATGGCATGCCGATGAGCGATTCTGGCAACCTCCTCCACGTCAACAATATTTGAATTCGGATTTCCCAACGTTTCGATGAAGACAGCTTTCGTTTTCTCCCCGATGGCTTTGCTGAAATTCGCGGGATCGGACGGATCGACGAACGTCGTGGCGACTCCGTGTTCAGGAAGCGTGTGGGCCAATAAGTTGTAGGTCCCCCCGTAGATCGTTCGGGCAGCTACGATATGATCGCCCATGCGGGTGATATTGTCAAAGGCGTAAGCGATAGCCGCCGCTCCCGATGCGACGGCCAGGCCTGCCGCTCCTCCTTCGAGGGCCGCTACGCGCTCCTCGAATACGCTCTGGGTAGAATTGGTCAGCCGTCCGTAGATGTTGCCGGGGTCGGCCAATCCGAATCGTGCCGCCGCATGAGCCGAGTCATGAAAAACATAAGAAGTCGTTTGATAAATCGGAACGGCCCGGGCATCGGTCGCCGGATCCGGCTGTTCTTGTCCTACATGAAGTTGCAAAGTCTCGAAATGGAGGTTTTCGCGTTTCATAATAAATTTTCCTTAGTCGTCGTTCGGTTCGTTTATTTTCCTGTAAAAATATTATCCGTAGATTTATCATACAATAAATTTGAATTATTTAGAAAGTATGACTAAATTTGACGATTATATCAGAATATATAAATAGGTAGCGTCATTTAAAAACCGAACAGGAAGAATATTATTCTATGGAGACTTTAGATAAAATGGATCTGCAGATTCTTCGTATTCTTCAGGCCAATTCCCGTCTTACGACCAAAGAGCTTGCAGCCCTGGTTCATCTTTCGACGACCCCGGTATTTGAACGCATGAAAAGACTGGAAAAAGAAGGATATATTCAAAAATATGTCGCTGTACTGAATGCGGAAAAGCTCAACCGGGGATTCGTAGTGTTCTGCAGCGTGAAGCTGCGACGCATCAATTTCGACATTGCTGCCGAATTTATCCGGACCATTCGGGAGATTCCCGAGGTGACCGAATGCTATAACGTCTCGGGAGAATACGATTACCTGCTCAAAATCCATGCTCCGGACATGAAATACTACCAGAGTTTTATTCTCAACGTCCTGGGCAAGATCGATATATTAGGCTCATTAACCAGTACGTTCGTCATGGACGAGGTCAAGCATGACTACGGAATTCCGTTCTGAGTCAGACAGCCGGACAAGCGACATTACGACATCGGGCGCTTTCGTCCGATCGGACTACTCAGATACGTTATTTGTTCGTTCGGAAAGACGTTGTCGCGGGTCCCGGGCAAGAACGCGTCGGAGACCGAGATACAACGGTGCACGGCGCTCCTAGGAATGGTTGCACATTTTCGACAGATCGACGGTAAAGCCGTCGTTCATCGGCTTGAATTTCCCTTTCTCCTTGAGAAAGTCGATCAGCCGGTCGATGCTCATACCGCTCTCCGAGCAAGCATAGAAACGCCGTCCTGCGCCGAATCTCTCGGCAATGGCTTTCTTCAGTGAGTTTTCCGTATGGCTGCGTCCCTCCATCATGCGGAGGACTTCGTGCGCGTGCAGCGGTTCGTCATTCATAGCTCAATCGATTTTATTCGGCTAACGCAGGCCCCTGCGAATTATTTTGTACGGTCTTCTGCGGATTTCGCCATGCGGACGGCTCACTGCTTCTTCTCGAGCTCGAAGCCCAGCTGCAATCCGTCGTAATTGTCCGCCAGCGAATTGACGGCCGATGCGGCGGAACTCGTCTGCGCGGTGAGGGACGTAAGCGCCTTAAGAGCCGACATCAGCTTGTCGGCATTGAACAAAAGGCTCATGGACGATCCGGCAACCACGACATGAGCCTTGACCGAGATTCCGAGCTTCGTCCTCATTGTGACGGTCTTGGCCTCGGAGTCGAATCCGTAGGTTCCGCTCGCGGTCCTGCTTCCGAGCGACAGCGTATAGGTGCTGTCCGCGCCGAAAGTGAACGTACTGCCGTCCAAGCCGAGCTTTTCGTAGGTCGACTCGAGCTTTTTCTCTATCTGCGACGAGGCCGCTTCGCCTCCCGCTTTAGCCAGCAGGTTATCGCTCTCGAACCGGCAGTCGGGGCCTGAGAATGTCCATGTCCCCACGACCGATGCGGCGGTCGTCGCCTGATCGCCCACTACCGTCTTGGCCACTCCGGAAAGCAATGACTTCAAATCCTGAGCCGATACGACCTCCGTAAAGGCGCAGGCGCAGGCTGCAACCAGCAAAAAACTTTTTCTAAGCATTTGGGTCCTCGATTTAGATTCACCCACAAAAATAACCAATCGCCCCACGATCGAAAAAAAAATCGACCAACAGCCGCATTTTATCTGCCAGAAGGTGAATCGGAGCGACGAGTCCGCCCGGTATTCGAGAGCATTTTCAAAATGCGATTCTCGAAGGGTAAAAAACTTGTCAGACACCTTCGTGGCAAGCACGTTTTCAGTATTTGATCGAAAGGTCAGTATCCCATGTCTTGCAGAGCCTGCGATTTCGTAGCGATCAGCATGTACGGGGCTTTCTGCGGGTCGAGCCATTGCAGCACCTCGACGGTTTTGCGCCGAGTGACGCTGATGCAGCCGGCCGTACCGCGGTCGAAGCCGCTCTCGATATGGAAGAAGATCGCGCTTCCCTTGTACTTCTCGATCGGGCGCATGTTGTATTCGACCACGGCGGCGTAGCGGTATACCTCGTCATCGCGGCGAAGGTATTCGAAATTGTCGGTCCGGGGCGTCTGTTGCGTCATCTGGTTGTAGAGCGGGTCTTCGGGATCGCTGATCCAATAGTGCTGTTTGCTCACGACGACGAACGGCCACGACAGGTCGATATCGCGCTCGTACCCGAACGCGAATCCCATCGGATAGGCTCCGCTGGGCGTTCGGCCGTCTCCTTCCCGCTTCTCTCCGTAGGGTGCGATGCCGGCCCGGCCGACATTCGAGCGAAGCGGATAGGCTGCCTCTCGCCATTGTCCGTCCTTTTTCTCGTAACGGCGGAAAACGCAGGAAACACGGTCGGGCCGATCGTTGTATACGAGTATCAGCTGGCGACAACTGTCCGGTAAGCGAGCCTGGTCGTTCAAGAAGCTTTCGACGAGCGCGTCGTCGCGGCCGGGCGCCGTTAAAGAAGCGACGCAGGTCCCGATCCGGTCGATCCGGCTGCCGAGCTCCTTGTCCGAGCTCGCGAGGCGACGGTACCGGGCAGCGGCAGCGTTCAAGGCGGCCGTATCCTGGACCGCATAGCCGAAACTCTCACAGACAATACCCGATACGAGATCCGAGCGCGGGTCGGAACAGCCGGAAGCGTTCAGCAATCCGGCAGCGTCCGCCGATTCGTACAGACGCATCCGGTTTATTTTCTCCATGTAATCGTCCGCCGGGCAGGGATCGTAATGATCCATAAGCGCAACGGCCGGGTCCAGCGCCGTCCATACGGCGGTTCCTATTTCTTCGAAAAACACGGGCCAGCGACCGAGAGGGAAACGGTCGGCCGTCATGATCGATTCGCCGAGAAAAACGGTACATTGAACCGTATCGGGAGCATCCTTCCGGAACGTCAGCGTCAAATCGTTCGTTTTCCCGAACCCACGCCGGAGCGACTTCTTCAGCGTTTGCATCCAGTCGGGCGAACCGTCGATTCCGATGCGTTCGCCGTGTATCGCGGAAGCCAAAGCCTCCGTATCGAACGGCCGTATTTCCGAAACGGGGATTCGCGCCGGGTCGGAAAGCGCCGCCAGCTTGAGAGCAACGGTATTGCGGCAGTTCGTCAGGCCTTCGCGGAGACTGTCTGCAAGGGCGTGGTAACCGGGCAGGCTGTCGGGAAGACCGAGCGTTCGTACGAATGCGATCCGGCCAGGGGCAAGCACGCGTGCGGCCCACAGGACGATCAGAGCCAGCGCAAGGCCGGACGCTATCATGCCGAGACGGCGTACGGAGCGGCTGTGCCGCTTGGACTCGTTAAGGTTAGTCATGATTGTTCTGTATTCGTGTGAGCGGAAATAACCGTTTCGGCGGATTCGGATCGTTCGCCCCGCGAGACGACGCATGCGGCCATCGCATCGCCCGAGACGTTCACCGCCGTAATCAGCATGTCGAGCGGACGGTCCATCGCGATAATCATGGCGATTCCTTCGGCCGGTATGCCGACCGAGACGAGTACGAGCGTCAGCACGGCCATGCCTCCGCTGGGTATGCCCGGCGTTCCGATCGACGAGACGGTCGTCAGCACGACGATCGAGAGCATCTGAGCGAGCGAAAGCTCGATGCCCATCACCTGCGCGACGAAAACGGTGGCGATGGCGTGGTAACAGCTCGTGCCGTTCATGTTGACCGTCACGCCGGTCGGCAGCACGAACGAGATCACGTTATGCGGGAGTCCCAGCCTGCGCATCTGCTCGATATTGACCGGCAGACAGGCCGCGCTGGAGCAGGACGTAAAGGCGAGCATTTGGACCGGCAATACGGCGCGGACATAGTCCGGGAGCCGAATGTCGGTAAAAAAACGGATGATCAGCGGATAACAGATGAGCAGGATGACGCATAGTCCGATGACGACCGTCAGCGCATAATAGCCCAATGCCAGCAGCAGGTCCGAGTCGCCGGCGAAACCGACGATCAGGTCGGCCATCAGCGCCGTGACGCCCAACGGCGCCAGCTTCATCACGTATCCGATGATTTTCAGGATGATTTCGTTGAGCGACTCGACCAATTTTTTGACCGGGTCGGCTCTTTCCCTGCCGACGGCTACCATGGCTATGCCAAAAGCGATGGACAGCAGAACGATCTGAAGCATGGCCGAATTGTCGCCGGCCGAACGGACGACGTTTTCCGGAACCATATCCACTAAAAATTGGAGCGGACTGTCTTCGCGCATGTTCTCGGCTGCGGTAGCCTTTTCCGAAACAGACTGTTCGTAACGGCTTCGGAACTCGGCGGTTTTCTCGCGAGGGAATACTTCTCCGGGACGGATCAGATTGACGACGACCAGACCGATGACAATGGCGAAGACGGTCGTCGACAGATAGATGCCCAGCGTCTTGAGCCCCATGCGCGACAGATGCTTCGTATCGCTCAGATTCGTGATTCCGCTGATCAAGGAAACGACTACCAACGGAACGGCGACCAGTCGCAGCAACCGGATAAAAATCGTTCCCCAAGGCTTGATCCATTCCGTGAGCAGATGCTCCCACCCTCCCGCTACGGCCCAGAAGCCGAGTCCGGTTCCCACGAGCATTCCGATCAGAATCGTAATGTAAAGCGGCAGTTTTTTCATAATAGTCATAGCCGGGAAACGGCCCGGTCCGGAAATACGTTCCGCTTCCCGTCGGGGCCTGTCCGGCGCTCGCAATGCAAAGATGAAACAAAATTCAGGATCAGACAATATCTGCAAGAAATATAACGATTCGTCGCAGAACGACCGAAAATTCAACAACTTTTTCCAAAAATTCGCTGGAAATTACCCGACTTGTCCTGTTCCATCGGCAATAATATTTTCTTTGAAACGTTTATGCTCAGGATTGCCTCGAAAGCCGTACGCATTTTCAACGGAATGTTAAGAAAATGTTGCGGAAGCATCTCCGATCCGTAAAATTATTAGCATCTTTGTGCGATTAATTTGATTTCAGATATAATTCAACATGATGAAAATGAGCATTTTGTACAGCTTGTTTGCCGTTTGTTCGCTGGCTTTTTTGCCAATGCGACAAAGACGGAGGCTCTGCGAGCGGCGGAAATCTGCCTTTCGAGCTATCCGTCAGTCAATGGAACGTACCCTCTCAGGGGGCGACCGAGGAGGTCGACCTGCAGGCCCCGGGCGAGTGGAAAGTCAAGACCGATTACATCGCCGGAGGAGAGCGGTGGCTCTCTGTCAGCAAGACGTCCGGCGCCGCCGGGCAGCACAAGCTGACGCTTTCGGCAGGCAATAATCCGTCCAACAGTACGGACCGCGAAGCTTTGCTGACGGTTACGTGCGGCAATGAACAGAAGACAATCTCGGTCACTCAGCGCACGCACGAAGAAGTCGTTCCCGAACAAGGGCGCTATGATGTAAAGGCCGGAGACACGCTGCTTACGGTCAACGTATCGGCCAATGTAGCTTATCAATGCTCGATTGTTCAGGAAGGAAACTGGATCGCGCAGGTTCAGAACAAATCGGCAATGGAAACATCTTCGGTGCGGTTCCAAATATCGGCCAATACGGACGAGCAAGAACGTACGGCCGTGGTGAAATTCACGGCTGACAACCTCGCGCCTACGGAAATCACTATCGTACAGGCCGGCCAGACCGCCGGTAAGGAACTGACGCTTTTCCAGCTCAATATCTGGGAGGAATGCGGGCACAACTCGACGGACGGTTACAGCGCGTTCCAGGCGCTCGTGGACCAGATAGTCGCTCTCGAGCCCGACTTCGCGACTTTCTGTGAGCTGTATAAAAACGGGGACGACATGGTCATGAAGAAACTCGTGGCAGCCTTGAAGGAGCGGGGGCTGACCTATTACGCCGAGACCGGGTTCGGCAAAGGCGGCGGCGGAGCGCGCGGACTGCTGTCGAAATATCCGATCGAGGAAACGGAGCTGATCAATTCATGGATGTTCAAGGGCGTATGCAACGTGGACGGCAAGCGGATCGCTATCTATCCGTCTCATTCCAACTACGTTTACTATTCATGCTACTATCCGCGCGGATATAACGACGGCGGCGGAAACAGCGGTTGGGAAAAGTTACCCGACGGTCCGAATACCGACGTAAGCGAGATTCTCGAGCGCAATGCGCTTTCGGGACGTCCGGAATCGGCTCGGGAGTTCGTCGAAAATGCGAAAAAAGAGTTGGACAAAGGGGCTATCGTCATTCTGGCAGGCGACCTGAACGAGCCCTCGCATCTGGATTGGGTCGAGTCTACGAAAGATATGTTCGAGCATAACGGTTGCATCGTACCTTGGCAGACTTCGCTGCTGCTGACCGAGAGCGGTTTCATCGATGCTTTCCGGCAGATGTATCCCGATCCGGCAACGCACCCGGGCCTGACGTGGCCGGTCAACAACAAAGGCATTCCCGTATCGGATCTGGCATGGGCCGCCGAAGCGGACGAACGCGACAGGATCGATTACATTTACTACTATCCCGACAGCCGATTCAGTCTGGTGGATATCAAAATGGTAGGTCCTACCGGAACGATCGTCCGGGGCGAACGCGTGGCTGCCGATACGCAGGAGCCCATTATCGATCAGGCCGGCGAGCATTGGCCGAGCGACCACCGGGGACTGCTGATGACGATCCGATGGAACGAATAAGCTCGGGGTAAAACCGATTGCCGAAAGCCTTTCCGACTTCATGACGGAAAGGCTTTCGTTTTTACGCCCGCATCCTTTTCCGGCCGGGCATGCTCTTGCGGACTACGGGCTGAGTCCGAACGTATGCGGATACAGAGCGGGAAAATATCGGGCGATCCGTCGCACGGACCGAACCGAATCCGTTAAAAATCCTTATTTTTGCCTTGTCATCGCACTGAAATGGAAACGGATGTCTTGTCGAAGCTGTCCAAGGAGCAGCTCGAAGAGTTGGTGAGAACGTACGCGCGCAACATGCTGGCTTTGGACGGCGTGTGGTTCCAGTCCGTCGAGCGCGAGCTCGGAATGGACCGGGCCATGAGGCACGACGAGCGGGTGTGGCAAGCCTTCACCCAAACGGAGGCACGGCGCATCAAAGGATTCCTGCAGTTGCCCGACAAGCCGGGACTGGACGGACTGGAGCGGGCGCTTTCGCTCCGCTTCGCGGCATTCGCCAACCGGCAGGTCGAACTGATACGGGAAAGCGATTCCCTGACATTCCGTGTGGTAGATTGCCGGGTACAGTCTGCGCGCAAGCGAAAAGGGATACCGTTGCATCCGTGTCTGTCCGTAGGAATCCGCGAATACGCATTTTTCGCCAAAACGATCGACGATCGCATAGTATGCGAACCGGTAAGCTGTTTCCCTCGGGTGAGCGACCCCGGATGCGCCTGCTCGTGGCGCTTCACGATGGGGAATCCGGAAAACGGACCGGAGGAAGCCCCGGACAACAACGGTCAAGGAAAAGTTTAACCGGCCCGACGCTGTCCGAGAACGAGGACAACAGGGAACGCTTCGGCGGTCCGAACGGGCGTAACATTCGAAGATATGATGAAATACGGTTTGAAATGGATGCTGCTCGCGGCAGCGGGAATCCTGCTGTCTGCACAGCAGTCCGAGGCGCAGACGTACGTAAAGCTCAACGGGCTGTACGCATTGGTCGGGGTGATCAATCCGGCCGTCGAGTTCCGGCTGAGTCCCCATTCCACTTTCCAGTCCGAGTTCGTTTGCTCGCCGTGGAAATCCATCGAGCATAACGGAGCGCACAAGCCGATGCTTTTCGGAATCTTCATGAACGAGTACCGCCGCTATTTCAAGCAACACAATACGGGGTGGTATGTCGGGGCGAATGTCGGCATGATGGCGTTCAAGATGTCGAAGCCCACGTTCGCCGGCGGCAAGCTCGGGCTACAGGATCGCTACAGCAAGGGTTACGGCCTGATGTTCGGCGTCTGCGGCGGATACGAGTACCGTTTTGCCGACCGGTGGCTGCTGGACGTCTATTTCGGGTGGGCTTACATGGCAAGCTGGTACAACGGATACAATCTGGACGGCACGGTCCAGTGGCATCCGCATCGCCGGGACGAGCCCGAGCATCCCGACCCGTTCAACGGCTCGGGCGAATGGCTGCCCAATAAGATCGGCGTATCGATCGGTCTGATGATTTTCAATCCGGACAAGCACCGAAAGAAACGGTAGCCGGCAAGCGATCGCACGACAATCCGGCCCTCTGCATAAGAAAATGCAGAGGGCCGGATTGTTTTGTACTCGGAATGCTTTTGTCGCGTCGACTACCGGAACCGCCCATATGTGTTTTCCGTTTTCAACTTTTGTAGCGGAAATCGAAACAAGGTCGGATCCGGAGACAAGTCCGCCGCTTTCCTGTCCGATCGACGCACGGGCCGAAATCGCATATCGAAGCCACGAAGCGGGGACGAAACATGGCGTGAAAATTGAACGGTTCCGCTCGACGACGAAAGAGTCGGAGCACGAATCGGACACAACACATGGAAACAGCAGACATAGGCCTGATCGGACTGGCCGTCATGGGGGAGAATCTCGCTTTGAATTTCGAAGGCAAGGGCTACGCCGTAGCCGTATACAACCGTCGCTCGCCGGGACGCGAACATGCCGTAGACCGGTTCGTCGAGGGGCGTGGCCGCGGCAAGCGGCTCGTCGGAACGCATTCGATCCGAGAACTGGTCGAATCGGTGAGACGGCCTCGGCGGATTCTGATGATGATCCGGGCCGGGGAGCCCGTCGACGAGGTGATCGGACAGCTGATGCCTTATCTGGAGCGGGGAGACGTGGTGATCGACGGGGGCAATTCCAACTATCTCGATACGCAGAGACGGGTCGCGCAGGCGGAAAAGGCAGGGCTGTCGTTCGTGGGATGCGGCGTATCGGGAGGCGAACTGGGCGCTTTGCACGGTCCTTCGCTTATGCCGGGCGGATCGGCTGCGGCATGGCCGCTGATCAAAGAGCCGTTTCAGGCCATCGCGGCCAAGCTCGACGACGGCTCGCCGTGCTGCGAGTGGATCGGACCGGGCGGATCGGGTCATTTCGTCAAAACGGTCCACAACGGCATCGAATACGGCGACATGCAGCTGATAGCCGAGACCTACTCGTTACTGAGAAATCGGCTCGGCATGGATAACGAGTCCCTCGCCTCGCTGTTCGAGTCGTGGAATCGAGGCGAACTGAACAGCTACCTGATCGGCATCACCGCCGAAATTTTCCGCTTCAAGGACGACGACGGGGCATATCTGCTCGATCGTATCCGCGACGTGGCCCGGCAGAAAGGGACGGGCAAATGGAGCGTGTCGGCCGCTCTGGACCGGAACGATCCGCTGACGCTGATTGCCGAGGCGGTACTCGCCCGCATGCTTTCCGCCTTGCCGGACGAGCGCAGGACCGCTGCGGAAGGCTATCCGGACCCTCAGGCCCAGTCCGTAGTCGAGACGCTGACGGCAGGACAGATCCGGGCCGCGCTGTATGCCTCGAAGCTGGTCTCGTATGCGCAGGGATTTTCGCTGATGCGCCGCGTGTCGGAACTTTACGACTGGCGACTGGACTACGGAACGATCGCGAGGATATGGCGCAACGGCTGCATCATCCGCTCGGCCTTTCTCGAAAAAGTGACCGAGGCCTTTCGGACCGATCCCGATCTGCGCAGCCTGTTGTTCGACGATTTTTTCCGGGACAAGATCGGACAGACTCTGCCGGCATGGCGCCGGGTCGTGGCGCACGGTGCGCTGGGTGCCGTCGCCCTACCTTGCATGAGTTCGGCCCTGAACTATTTCGACGGGTTGCGCACGCTCCGTTCTCCGGCCAATCTGCTTCAGGCCCAGCGCGACTATTTCGGGGCGCACCGCTACGAGAGAATCGACCGGGACGACGGGACGACGTTCCATACCGACTGGACGGGCCGGGGCGGAAATACCAGCGCTGAAAGCTACGAGGCATGAGTGCGAACAAGGAATCATACGACCAATTGCTGGTCATTTTCGGTGCTTCGGGCGATTTGACCTCCCGTAAGCTGCTGCCGGCCTTTTCCGAGCTTTTCTCGCGAGGGCTGCTGCCGGACCGCTTCGCGATTCTGGGTGCCGCGCGAAGCGATTTTTCCGACATCTCGTTCCGACGGTCGCATCGTCGACTATTGGAGGGCGATCGCGCGGACGAGTTTCTCGACAGAGTCTATTACCTGCGTTTCGATCCGACGGCCCCGCTCGCCTACAAGAAGCTCGCGGAGCGTATCGGCCGGCTCAGGGAGGATTTGCGACTGCCGGACCGGATACTCTACTATCTGGCCACGCCGCCCTCCATGTATCCGGTAATCGCGCAGGGTCTTCTCGAAAGCGGACTGAATGTGCCGGAAAGGGACGGAGGATGGCGCCGGATCATCGTCGAGAAACCGTTCGGCAGCGATCTGGAGACGGCGCGCAGGCTGAACGGACTGCTCCGAGGAATATTCGCCGAGCGCGAGATATACCGGATCGACCACTATCTGGGAAAGGAAACCGTCCAGAACATTCTGGTACTGCGCTTTTCGAACGGAATCTTCGAGCCGCTGTGGAACCGGAACTACATCGACCGGGTGGAAATACGGGCTACCGAAACCCTCGGCGTGGAAAGCAGGGGAAAATACTACGACGGGGCCGGAGCCATGCGCGACATGGTGCAGAATCATCTGATGCAGCTCATGGCCTTTATCGCCATGGAAGCGCCGGCCGTGTTCGAGCCGGAACCCATGCGGGACGAGATCGTCAAGGTCTTCCGCTCGCTGCGTCCCTATACGGCGCAGCGGATGGATTGCGACATCGTGCGGGCGCAATACCGGGGATACCGCGAGGAAAAGGACGTTTCGCCGGACTCGACGACCGAGACGTTCGTCGCGATGAAATTCTACATCGATAACTGGCGCTGGGGCGGCGTGCCTTTTCTGCTGTACACGGGAAAGAAGCTGGACCGAAAGGAATCGGAGATCGTCATTCGCTTCAAGTCGACGCCTCAGCGGCTGTTCGCCGGCCAGTGCTCGGGCAGCTCGTGCAACAAGCTGACGATCAGAATTCAGCCCGACGAGAGCGTGTCGCTGGGCTTCGGACTGAAGATGCCGGGGGCCGGATTCCGAGTCAAGCAGGTCAGCATGGACTTTCGCTACGATTCGCTGTCGCACAACTATTTGCCCGACGCTTACGAAAGGCTGCTTCTCGATGCCATGCTGGGCGATTCGACGCTCTATGCGCGAAGCGACGCGCTGGAGGAGAGCTGGAAGTTCATCGATCCCGTTCTGCGTCACTGGGCCGAGCATTCGTCCCGGGGACTGCGTTTCTACGAGCCGGGCTCGCGGGGCCCCGAGGAAGCGCTGGCGCTCGAAAGGCCGGACGACTCGCTATTGTGCGAGGAAAACTGAAAAATATGCAACTATGAATATTCACTCGTATTCCGTTGCCCATGAGGCGATCGAGGCACTGACTCGGCGAATGGCCGACCGAATGCTCGGCTCCGCCGGAAATTTCCATGTGGCTCTGTCCGGCGGGGAAACGGCCAAGCGGCTATTCCCGTTTTGGAGCGGACCTTTCGCCGACCGGCTCGATTGGGATCGGATTCGCTTTTACTGGGTGGACGAGCGCTGCGTGCCACCCGACGATCCTCAAAGCAACTTCGGGACCGCCGAACGCCTGCTGTTTTCGCCTCTGGCCGTGCCGGCCTCGCACGTGCACCGGATTCGGGGTGAGCAGCCCCCCGAAACCGAAGCCGAGCGCTATACGCATCTGATCGGACAGGAACTGTCCGGCCCGGACGGCATTCCTCGTTTCGACTGCGTCGTGCTCGGCGTAGGCGAAGACATGCATACGGCTTCGATATTTTCGGAAAAGTCCTTTCTGCTGACAGCCGAACCCGGCTATCGGGTGTCGAGCCACCCCCGCTCCGCTCAAATGCGCATCACGATGACGGGTCCCTTGATTCTCGCCGCCCGCATGGTGCTGGTCCCGATGCTGGGAGAGCGTAAACTGGCAACGGCCCGCCATTTGGCCGAAAAGCAGAACGACCGGTTTCCTGCCGGCTATTTGCTGTCGCGGGCCGAACAGGCGGAGCTTTTCGTCGGCGCATAGAGTGTATGCTTTGTAAGAAACGGGCTCCGAACTGTTGCGGCCGAGGTAATTCGTCTGCCAGAATACGCGTGACGGTTGCATATTTCTTATGCAGCTGCCACGCGTATCGAAGACCGGATTCAGAGCAAGTCGAGTAGTTGAGCGGGACAGTCGATGACGAACGTCGCCCCGTTCTGCTCCAATTCGGCGCGAGGACGGAATCCCCAGCTTACGCCGACCGAGCGCAGGCCGCCGTTACGCGCCGTCTGCATATCGACGCACGAATCGCCGACATAGAGCGTTTCGGCGGGGGTGAAGCCCGTCCTCGAAAGAATATCGCGCACGATCGTCGGGTCGGGTTTCGGCGCGATCCCTTCCCGCTGGCCCAACACGACGCGGAACGTTTCCTCGCCGAAGAAATGAGCGACGAGCTTTTCCGTAGCGGCCTGATACTTGTTCGACGCTACGGCCCGGACGATTCCCCGCCTCTCCAATTCCGAAACCGTTTCCATGATACCGGGATAGGGTTTGGTCAGATCGGTGCTATGCTCCGTATAGTATTCGACGAAATCGCGGCGCAGCCTTTCGACGTTCTGCGCGTTTCTTTCCGCCTCGGGCAGCGCGCGCTCGATCAGCTTGGCTACGCCGTTGCCGACAAAATAACGATAGGCCGCGAGCTCGTGCTCGGGATAGCCGTTTCGGCGCAGCGCGTAATTGGTGCTCGCCGCCAGATCGTCGATCGTATCGAGCAGCGTGCCGTCCAAGTCGAATATGACCAGTCGTGTCATGTCTTTAGTCGTTTTAGCAGGGCAAAAATAATCATTTCGGACCGGATTCCCCAACATGCCGCTGCGACGGCAGCAGGTTCGACCTGGAGGCGGAATGCCAGTCCGGCAATCAGTGCGGGCAAGGCGTCAGAACGGATAGCCTATGGCCAGATGGAACCCCAGCCCGTCCTTGAAGCTCGATATGTTGTAGTAGTGGGGCTTGTCCGGGTTCGGATAAGGCGTGTGGATCGCTATGCCGAGGTCCGCCCGGAGGATGATGAACTGCAGATCGTAGCGCAGCCCGAATCCGGTCCCCAGAGCCACTTCGTTCAGCAGGCCTTTCCACTTGAGCGCTCCTCCGGGGCGGTTCGGGTCGTTCTTGAGCAGCCAGATATTGCCTGCATCGACGAACAGCGCGCCGTGCAGATCCCCCATCAGCGGGAAACGGAACTCGACGTTGGCCTCCATCTTGAAGTCGCCGGTCTGATCCAGATAGCTGTTCCGGTCGCTTTCTTTCGGATGGTAGCTGCCGGGACCCAGCGAGCGAACCGTGAAAGCCCGGATACTGTTCGCTCCGCCGATGTAGAACTGTTCGCTGTAGGGCATGACTTTCGAGTTGCCGTACGCATAGCCCGCGCCTATCAGGAAGCGGGTGACCAGCCAGCTTTTCCTGCCTGTCTTGAACGAGTACCGGATTTCGCTGACCCCTTTGACGAACTGGGAAAACTGATTTCCGAACAGGTATTTCGGTCCCCGCTTGCCGAACAGTTCCATGGCTCCGTAGAGCAGGTTGCCGGCCGAGGTAATCGAGTTTTGCCAGAATATGCGCTTGTTCTGTCTCGGCCCGAACGTGTTGTCGTAGGTATACGTGTAGTTCATCGAGGGAATGAACTGGTCGCGGAAGCTCAGCGCGATGGCCGGGTTCTCGTCCATCGTCTGGTCGAACTCGGCGGTCGTGTGCAGCAGCTTGTTATACACCAGCTTCAGGACGGTGAACGAGTGAAAGCTGCGCGGCGATGTCTGGAAATCGTAGCTGGCCGAGCCGCTGAACGAGATCAGCTGAAAGAACTTGGGCCGGTTCATCAGATCGACCCCGATCTGGAACGACGTTTTGGCCGGATACCTCGTTCCGCGCGAGATGAATTGCGGGACGAGCAGTCGCTTGATGTCAAGCGTCGTGTTGAGCCCGAACTCGTAGGAGTTGAGCAGCGACGACTTCTCGTCGCCCCGCTTGCTGTTGCCCGTCTGCCACTCGTAGGCTCCGTTCAGGGCTACGGTGAACACTTCTCCGCCGTGAAAGAAATTGTTGTTGCTGACCTTGAACGAGGCTCCGGGCCCCAGAAAGCTGTTCGACTTCGATGACACGTTGACCTCCAGCTCGGCCTCGAGCGGATAGTCGAAGCCCGCGTCGATCGTCACGTCCAGTTTGTCGTCGCCCTGAAGCGAGTCGAGAGGGGTCACGCTCAGATTGACGTACCGGAAAATGCCGAGCTTGTTCAGGTTGGTCTGGGTCGCGTTCTGAGCGTCGACCGTAAAAAGTTCTCCCGGACGCAAATTCACATTGCGGGCGAGCACTTTCGGGCGGATTTTCCGGGGTGTGTCGAAATAGACCCGCATGTCCCGCACGCGCATCGAATCGCGCGATTTCGGACGGATATTCTGCAGGTTGACCGTAATGTCCCCTATTCGGTAGGATTTGGTCGCCTGAGCAGGAATGCCGGGCTTGAGCAGCAGGCGTAGGTCCACTTCGCGACGCTGCTGAGTCGTATCGGCCTGATACTCGAAATATTCGGGACGGAAATAGTAGTAGCCCCTGTTGCGAAGAATCCGGGAAAGCCGGGTGCGCTCCGCAGCCAGCGTATCGATATTGTACTGAGCTCCCGTTTTCAGCAGCGACGAACTCTGCAGGCTGTCGACGAGCGCGGTCAGCGGTCCCCGGACGACCGGATAGGCGATCCGGCTGTAGCGCCACGGCGGCGCGGCATAGACACGGTAACTGAACCGGGCTTTCCTGCCGTGCTTCTTATAGTGCGTCTCGTACTCCGCCCGGGAGCCGAAATAGCCGTAGTTGGCCAGAATGTCGTTTACCATCTGGACGCGCAGCTCGGGCTGTACCGAGGAGACCAGCACGGGGTCCTTGGCTAGACGTTCGTAAAGCCAGTGCTTGAATCCCTTCGTCTTTTCGGTGTACAGATAGTTGTACGCCCACAGTCCGACCGGAAGCGGGGTCCGTATGTAGGGATTGTACAACGGATTGTTCGGCTTGACCGAGAGCGGGTTCTTGACGGCAGACTCGACATAGGAAGGCATACGGACGCCGGAGTCGGCCTCGATCGTGATTTTGCGGACTCCCGTATAGAGCACCTCGTCCTGTCCCAAGCGCTTGGTCGTGGAGCAGCCGGCAGCGAGGACGGCGGCCGTCAGAAAAGCGATATGCAGTCTGTGTCGTTTCATCGGCTTAAGGTTCGTTTACTGGCGGAGTCGGTACGGACTTTTCGGACCCGGCCGCGTCCGTCTTGCGTACGACATCGCCGGCGGACGCAGCGTCGTTCATCGCAGGGTTTTCCGTCTCGACGGAATCGGCGGCCTGCACGCGGTTGCGCATGATCCGGAACAGGTCGGAAAGCTTGAGCAGCTTCTTGCGGATCACGAAGCCGAGCCCCGTCTGAGTGACCTCCCCTTCCAGAATACTTTCGTACCCGGTGTGCCGGAACAGCTTGAGGAACATGTTATCGCGCTTGGTGAGCCGATATTCCAGCGAAACGTCGTCGATCAGGTTTTCCTTCAGGTTCTCGTCCGGATCGGCATCGGAACTGATCTTGCCTCCGATCACCGCCTTCAGCCGATTGTTGAACAGGCTCTTGGACAGCTGATAGGAGTAGTCGGTCCGGTTGCCGCGCCCTCCGGTCGCCTCGTCGTCGTAAGAGTCGATTCCGAAGCTCAGGTCGACGCCCTTGAGGCTGTTGGCGGCCCACTGGTTCAGCTCTTTCTCGATGAAGTTGTTCAACGGGTTCGACGAGTTGGCCTTGGCGGTCGTTCCGGGCCCCGTGTAAGTATTGTATATCAACAGGTTCATTGCCTGAGTGGCCCGTTGCTCGGCCGTCAGGGACGACAGCTCGTTCTGCATGGCCAAATCCTCCGGGGCCGACAGATCGAACGTGATCGAGAGATTTTCGAGCGTGTTGCGAATGCGGATGCTGATATTGAAATTGACCGGACGGCTGCTCTGTCCCTCGGTCGATACGTTCGTACGCATCGTCTCGACAGCCGTAATGTTAAGCATCGGGTCCTCCATATTGCCGGTCCACTCGACGGAGCTGCCCTGCGTAATCTTGAAGACGAGCTCCGAAATGACGGGCGGGCTGTAGCGGACGGTTCCGCCGCTGACGACGTACTTGCCCGAAAAGCGCGTGTCGCCGAGGCGGTTCATCGTATAGGTGAGGTCTCCCCCGCCCTGCAGATCGATCCGGTTCTGACCGTCGTCGGACAGGTCGACGGCCAGCTTGGCCGAGTTGTTCACGCTCACGTTGACCAGCATGTCGATGCCTCCGATCCGGATCGGAGCGACCGAATCGGCGGCCTGCACGGCCGCCGTATCCCGGAACGAGACGAACGTGACCAAATCCTGCTTCTTGTTCTGTACCTCGAGCGGCGAGTCGCGCATGACATACGTGATTTCCGTCCCGTTGAGCAGGCCGGCGTCGCCGCGCACGGTCAGCTCGTCCAAGGGCCCCCTGACCGTCGCGTCCAAGTCCAGATAGCCTGTGCCGTATACCATCGTGTGACGGTTCTTGCGCACGTCGATCATTTCGAAATCGCGGGCCTGCATGCGCAGATCGGTCGTGATCTGCGAAAAATCCCCCAAGGAAACCCGGCCGTCGATCGTGAGCGGCTTTTGGTTCGGCGAAACGATCGCGAAATTCGTGAACAGCACCTCGTTGTCGCGGATCGCGATCGGTGTTTCGGACAGGCCGAACGAGGTTCCGATCATCGGCACGCCGACGCTCGTTCCGGAGAATGTCAGTTCGCCGTCGATATGCATGTCGGAAGTTTTTCCCCGAATGCCCGCCTCTCCGCGCAGCAGACCGGCAAGCGAAACGGTTCCGGCCGGCATGAAGGCATTGGCGGCCGCAAGCGGAATCCCCGGAACGGTCACGTCGAAATCGAGCGGGCTGTCGCTTCCTACGCGATAGACGCCGTTCACGGCCAAGGCGCGCTCGCCGTCTATGTCCACGCTCAGACCGGCATTTTGTCCGAGACTGTCCGGCCAGTAGTTCAGCGCGACCTCCAGATCGCCTATCCGTTGTCTGTCATAGGTAAGACTATCGACCGTCAGCGTGCCTCCGATCCGGAAACCGGCCGCTTGGGTCCGGAGGTCGAGGCTCGTACCGAACCGGCCGCCGAGCAGTGGAGCTCCGGGAAAAAGCGCGAGCGTCGAGCCGATGTCTATGCCGACGATATTCAGCGCCAGCGCCTGAAGCGTGGAGTCCACCGAGGGCAGTGTACGCAGGCTGAAACGTTGTCCGGGACGGGTCAAAGTCAGGTCGGCCTCGATTTCCCCGCCGGCGCGGTAAGCGATGCGGTTATTCTCGTTGACGCTCCATTTTTCGAAGCCGAGCGTCGGGTGTTCCGGAAACATGCTGATCACCAATGTACTGTCGGCCCATAGCGCGTTCAGGCCGAAATCGAACCCGAGCTCGCCGGAGCGTGTCCGCTGCCTGCAATTCAGGCTGGCCCGGTTGCCCTGAGCCCGGCCGAACAGGGCGATCTGGGCCACGTTATCCATGTTGCCCGGACTGTTGGCCAGTCTCAGGAGATAGTTCAGGCCGGAGCCGTTCTGCCATATCCCCGTCGTGATCGTATCCAGCACGATGCCTCCGCTCGAGAAGCGATCGATCCGGAGAATCATCCGCAGCGGCTCGGATTCGATCGTGGAAGTTCTGACCGACAGCGAGTCGAAGTGCATGCCTTTGCCTTTCAGGAAATTGTTGACGATATTGTCCGGACCGGCCGTCAGGCTGAGACGCAGCGACGGCATGCTGTCGCGTATGGGTCGCATATCGAGGCTGCCGACGCGCAGCTGCTCGGCCACCCGCTGCGATGTGCGGCTCAGGCTACGGACCAAGGAGTCGGTCCCCTCGGGAGAGAAAAAGTCCATGCGCAAGTCTCCCGAGCGCAACGCGGCCTTTACACGATCCCGGCCGGCATAAGCTTCCAGCGATATGGGGCGAATCTTGTCGAGCTGCCACTTGTCGCGCACCTCGATCCGATCCGTGGCCAAACCGAGCGTATAGCTTCCGCTGTCCGTAGCCGAGGCGGTCAGGTCGAGTGACAAGGCGCAGGAGAGTCTGTCCCGGGTCAGGCGCATCCGGTGCAGATCGCAACTGTCTATGCGACCGTTGATACGGGCCTGCTGGAATCGTTCGGTCAGACGGCCGCTCAGGTCCAGGCCTAGTTGCAGGGCCTCGTTCGAGGCGGAGAGCCGCCCGGTCAGGTCGTTGTTCCGGAGAGCCGTTTTCAGATCGATTCCCTTGTAGTCGAACCCGTTGTAGTCGAATTGCCCGATTTCCAGCGAGGCATCGACTGCGGTCGACGCCGCCAGCGGATCGAACCCGCGGCCGTTCGCCTCGAGGCGCATGCCGAGCAAGCCGAGAGAGTCTCGCGGCAGAAAGCGTCCGACCGGAAATCGCTCGGCGGTCAGTTCGGCGCGGTATCGCTCCGTCCGGCGGTCGAGCATGCCTTTGACGGCCAGCCGACCGGAATCGACGGCTAACTCGACGGCGGGATACAGGGTCCCGGTGTCGGCTCTCAAAGTTCCCGACAGCCGGATATCCCTCGGTATGGAGACTCGGCTCCTCAGCGAGGTATCGGGCAGCAGGGCCGTAACGAGACCCAGATCGTCGAACAAACCTTCCAGCCGGAGGTTTCCGGAAAGCCGCTCGGGCTCGGTCGGCGAGCCAAGCGTTCCGTCGAGCGAAAGGGAAGCGACTCCGGGAACGGCTATTTCCGCCGGGGCGATGCGGAGTCGTCCGAGCGTACCCGAGAGGTCGGCCCCGGCAAGAAACGTTTTGCCGGCGGCCAAATTCCTCAAGGTGTCGCCGACGGGAAACAGACGCGCGATTTCGGGCAGATCGACGTCGGCTTTCAGACTCAGGCGAAGCCGCGCCTGCGGAGACCGATCGAAAACGGATGCGTCGGCCGACGCATCGGCACGGACGGAGGAGGAGGCGGTCCGAAGCTGAAAATCCGTCAGGAACAACCGGGCGCTGTCCATTCCGAACCGTCCTTTCATGGAGCGGACTGTCAGGCCGCTGCGCTCCTCGAGAGACAGCCGGTCGACGTCGATCCGGACGGCGCTGCCCCGACTGTAGACCGAGTCGGCTGCCAGATTCAAGCGGGAAACGGCCAAGTGGCCGAAGTCAAGTCCGGCTTTAGGTACTCCATACAAAAGCCCGTATTCCAGCGAATTGTCGGCTATCCGTACATGGTCGACACGAATGGTCCAAGGCAAGGTATCGGAAGTTTCGGGTGCGCCGGCATTCTCCGCAGCCGGGGAAGCAGCATGGGTCGTATCGGTCAGAAAAACGTAGTCTCCCTGTCGCAGATAGACGGTCCGGACCGCCACT
>CABUJP010000022.1:0-24037 GCA_902491835.1 uncultured Alistipes sp.
ATGCTCTTGGGATTGGCGAACGACGCGTCGTCGGGATCGATGAACGACTGGAAGGGCTCGGCGTCGCGCGCCATCTTGACGATCTCGGGATAGGTGTACTCGATCGCCTCCTTCTTCCACTCCTTGATGCACTGTTCCAGAATCCACATGCCCGTGATGTTCTTCAGCAGCCGGGTCGTGCCCTCGACGCCGCCCTCGTTGGTAATGTTCAGGCGCATCGTCTCCTCGGTGATGATCGGGTCTTTCACCTCGATACCCATCAGCGACCAGGTTCCGGAACTCAGGTAAGCGAACTTCTCGTTCTTGGCCGGAACGGCGGCGACGGCCGAGGCGGTATCGTGTCCGGCGACGGCGACGACCGGAATCTTGCCCAGCCCGGTCTCGGCGGCCAGCGTATCGGTCAGCTCGCCGATCACGTAGCCCGGCATCACGATCTGGCCGAACAGCTCGGGATCGACGCCCATCTTCTCAAGCAGCGCCTTTTCGAACTTCTTCGTGCGGGGATTGAGCATCTGCGAGGTCGAAGCGATCGTATACTCGACCACCTTCTTGCCCGTCAGCATGTAGCTCAGCGCGTCGGGGATGAACAGAGCCTCCTTGGCGGCGGCCAGCAGCGACGACTTGTCTCGCTTCATCGCGTAAAGCTGGTACAGGCTGTTGAAGTTCATCACCTGAATGCCGGTAGCCTCGTACACCTCCTTGCGCGACATGATCTTCTCGAAATATTCCTCGGGAGCCCCCATCGTATGCGGATCGCGGTACGCATAGGGCATGCCCAGCATCTGACCGTCGGACCCCAGAAAGGCGAAATCGACGCCCCATGTGTCGATACCGATCGACTCGATCTCGACATCCTCTTTCGCGGCGGCGACCATACCGGCCTTCAGATGCTCGTACAGCGAATAGATATTCCAGTAAAAATGTCCGCCCAGCTCGAGAATCTGGTTCGGGAAGCGAGTCAGCTCCTTCATCTGGAGCTTGCCCTCGTTCAGCGTCCCGAGGATCGTGCGGCCGCTGGTGGCTCCCAGATCGAACGCGAGAAACGAATATTGCTTCATCTGTCTTATAGGTTTGGTTTTAAGTTGTTCGTTTTTTGCTTATCGCCCCGCAAAACGGCGGTCCGCTGCTATTCGCCCCGGGAAGGCCCGAACGAAACGGCATATGTCACCGCATCCGCAACCCTGCGCCCGCACCGAGGCGCTCCGACGAAAAAGCGATGCCTTTCCCTTCGTTTTGCGTTAACAAATTTAATCGAACGAATACGAAAATATGTTTTTTGACACCGTCTTTTTCACGGCTTGTCATCCGCGTCCGGCGGACGCGGATGACAAGCCGTCTGTCACTTGATCACCTTCACGCCTTTCGGAGCCTCGATCTTCGAGCGCACCGTACCGTCCGGACGCTTGTCGTGACGGACCCGGATCACGCCGTAGGGAGTGGGAACCGTTCCCTCGACCCATTCCAGATCGCCCAGATGCGGCTCGACACGGACGACCTTGCAGCCCGGCTCGACGATCTGCACGCCAAGCACGTACTCGCTCAGGAAAGCGGTCGGACCCGACGCCCAGCCGTGTGCCAAGCTGTGGCGGTATCCCTTGTAGCAATAGTCGCCGTAAGTACGGTGAATGTCGATCTTGCCCGCAGGCGTCAGTTCGTCGATGCGCGCGGCATTCTTCAGCCAGTTCACGTCGAAATCCTCCCAAAAGGTCGTGGCACCCAGATCGAGCATGCCGCCCCAATAGTCCTTCATGTTGCGGATCGCGCCGGCATAGTCGCCCGCCTTGGCCTGAGCCTGCAGCATGTAATATCCGTAGAACGTCGAAAAGCCGTGCGGGCCGCCGACGCTCAGCACTTCCTCGTTCGCCTTCTCGGCCGGCACGATTCCGGCCAGCGCAATCAGCGCGGCCGACTGTTTCGACGTACGGTAGTCGGGCGTCACTTTCTTCATCCGTCCGGCGGTCTCGAAGCATTGCCCGGCCAGCTCCTTGTCGCCCAGCGCGGTCAGCATCTCGCCGCCGGCCTCGAGCGTCATCAGCATCAGCGCATGCAGACCGGCATCGATCGCAAGCGTATCCTCGCTCGTCGGCCAGTCCAGGAAACGGCCGCCCCCGTCGAGGTGCTCACGCCCCTCGGCATCGACCTTGCTCATCAGAATCCTGAGCAACTGACTCAGATAGGGCTGCTGCTCGCGCAGATAGTCCATGTCGCCGCGATACTTGTAATAGTCGCGGTGAATCAGCACCCACCACAGCGAATAGGAGCACATGCCGTTCATCCAGCCCGGCAGCGGCGTCTCGTCGCGGGCGAAGTCGAGCCCGCGCGACAAGGCCTCGTTATCGCCGAAAACGGCCAGCGCCGTGCGCACCTCGGGATGCAGGTCGCCGAGCCATACGAGCCGGTCGCGCTTCGGAGCCTCGACCAGATACTCCTGCAGGTTCAGATGCAGCGTGTAGGCTCCGGTCATCCAAATGCTGTCCACGCGCGGATCGCTCGAGCGGAACGAGCCCAGGTAGGGAATATCGCGGTAGACGAGGCTCGCGCGTATTTCCTTGATCGGAAGCTCGACGTCGTCCTCGAGCAGATCGATCCGCACGAAGCGGAAGCCGGAATTGCCCACTTCGCACACGCCGAGCCACGGAAGCTCGATCGTATAGTCGCGCATCGCATGATCGTTCGTCGCGCCGTTCTCGGGCGTAATGTTGCACATCGCCTCGCCGACCGACTCGCCCAGCCGCACGCGCACCTTGACCGGCTTGGTCGAGGCGCGGATGCAGGTAACGAACTGCAGGCCGCCGTGAATCTCGCGGCCGAAGTCGAGCAGGATCGACGGACGCTTGCCCTCCTTGGCCGTAAAGACGGTTTTGGGCGTAGCGGCCGTCGTAGCCTGGCCGTTGCCCTGCAACAACAGGTTCTGCGCGCCGTCGATCAGCTCGCCGTTTTGCGTCCACATCACGCGGACAGGCGACAGATAGGCCCGCGTTCGGGTATCGAACTGCGCCTTGTCGGCCACGTCTTTCGGGAAAACGGGGGGCAGGCTGCCCTTGCCCATCGGACCGGCGGCCGACAGCGTCGCGGCGCACATCAAACAAGAGAAGGCTAAAAGTTTTTTCATTTCGGTTCGGATTATCATTAGGTTTGTCAGTAATTATCCATACTCGTCCATGCCGGAGGCTCCCGCCGGGCCGCTTTTTCCGAACTCCGGCGATACTACCGACCGGAAATCGAGAAACGGCCGCCCGGCCGATCTTACAAATTAAGCGATCATTTATCAATATTGCAAGCCGGAAGCGGCAAAACGGCCCGAAAAATCGCCCTGCGGGTCCCCGCTCAAAGCGCTCCCGGCTTCGTATCCGGGCAGGCCGGTGCTCCGAAACGGAAGCGACCGAACGGCGAAAACCTGCTACGACCCGCAGGCAGCCGAAGCCCGGATCGGGTCGGGCGGAATACCCGAAGGCCGTGAAAGGCCGAGGCACAGCGGCAACCGAACGGGATAGGGCTCGAAAAACTTTCCCGGCAACGGAACGACCGACAGAAAAGAGAGACTTCGTACAAACAAAACACGTCCAGCGAGGGGACCTATTCCGAAGGGAAAACCGGCCCGGAGAACGCGCCGTGTGCGGAATCCGGCACTCAGAACTCCAGTCGCAGCTGGCGGTACAGCTCGTGCTGCTCGGGCGGCAGGTCCTGCGCCGGATTCGACACCGAAAGGCCCAGCAGCCTGACCGGACGGCCCGGCACGCCGGACTCGCGCAGCAAGCGCTCCGCCAGCGGAAACAATCCGGACGAGGCCGACAGCTCTTCTCCGGGCGAAAGGCTCCGGGTCATCTGGCGGAAATCGGCGAACTTGACCTTAAGCGTCAGCGTATGACCTCGGAACGCGGCGCGTTCGAGCCGGCGGCAGAGCCGGGCCGAAAGCGCGTACAGCTCCTCGCTCATCTCGTCGAGCGTCACGCGGTCGCTCTCGAACGTCGACTCGCAGCCGACCGACTTGCGCACGCGTGTCGGGCAGACCGGACGCAGATCGATCCCCTGAGCGAACTGGTGATCCAGGCGCCCCGCCTTGCCGAAACGCTCGACGAGAAAGTCGAGCGGCTGCGCCCGCAGATCGGCCCCGCTGTGGATACCCAGCTCGTGCATCCGGCGGGCCGTTACGCGCCCTACCCCCCAGAACGCCTCGATCGGCAAGCGTGCGATAAAGGCTGCCGCGCGGTCGGGATGGATCGTGCACAGCCCGTCAGGCTTGCGATAGTCGGAAGCCACTTTCGCCAAAAACTTGTTGTACGACACGCCGGCCGAAGCGACAAGCCCCAGCTCGTCGCGGATGCGGCGCCGTATGGCCCGGGCTACGTCGACGGCCAGCGGCAGACCGGGCTTGTTCTCGGTCACGTCCAGGAAAGCTTCGTCCAGCGCGAGCGGCTCGACCTGATCGGTGTACTCATGGAAAATGCGGTGAATCTGCGCCGACACGCTTCGGTAAACCTCCATGCGCCCGGGCACGAAAATCAGGTCGGGACACAGCCGCACGGCCCGGACCGACGGCATAGCCGAACGGATACCGTACTGTCGCGCCTCGTAGCTGGCAGCAGCCACCACGCCCCGGCCATCGGCACGACCGACGACCAGCGGACGGCCCCGGTACTCGGGATGGTCGCGCTGCTCGACGGAGGTATAGAAAGCGTCCATGTCGATATGTATGATCTTGCGCTCGGGCACGGGTGAGAAGCGTGAGGCGGGAAAAGTCAGAAATCGATCTCCAGCAGCATCGGACAATGGTCCGAGTGCCGGACATCGGGCAGAATCCGCGCGCCGCGCAGCATCGGCCGGACGGCCTCGGAGGCCATCGCATAGTCGATCCGCCAGCCCTTGTTGTTCGCCCGGGCATTCGCGCGGAAGCTCCACCACGTATACAAGTGCGGCTCCGGATGAAAGAACCGGAGCGTGTCGATGAATCCGCCGTCGATGAAGCGGCCGATCCACTCGCGCTCCTCGGGCAGAAACCCGCTGACGGTCGCATTGCGCACCGGATCGTGAATATCGATCGGTTGGCGACAGATATTGAAGTCGCCGCAAAGAATCAGTTTCGGGCGGGTCTCGAGCAGACGCGACACGTAGTCAGAGAAATCGTCGAGCCAGCGCATCTTGAACGCCTGCCGCTCGTCGCCCGACGTGCCCGAAGGATGATAGACGCTGACCACCGACAGGTCGCCGTAATCGGCTCTCAGAAAGCGGCCCTCGCTGTCGTAGCGCTCGATCCCCATGCCCGGCACGACACGGTCGGGCTCGCGGAGGGTCAGAATCGCCACCCCGCTGTAACCTTTCTTGACGGCCGAAAAGTAGTGGCAGCGATAGCCCATGCGCTCGAAAGCTTCCGAAGGAATCTGCTCGGGCTGGGCTTTGGTTTCCTGCAGGCAAAGCACGTCGGGACGCTCGTCGGCGATCCAGTCGCAGAGCCCTTTGCCGATCGCGCTGCGAATCCCATTGACATTGTACGTGACGATCTTCATCGAATTTCGGTGATAATAAACAAGCAATAAGCGGCGGCGGTGGACACCCGGTCGACGCGGACGACTCCCGGCTCGGCCGACGGCCGCTCCCGCGAATCCCCGAAGCCGCCTCGATTCTCGACCGGAACGGACAAAAATAAAAAATATTTCAATGCGGCGATGCGACAGGCTCTCAGAACGACCGCAACGCGCACGATACGAATATCGGGGAAAGCACAGTACCGACAGCCCTGCCGCTACTCGCTCCCACGCCATTTTCCACCGGTAAAACGAAAGGCCGGAGCGCAAGGAAAGCCACTCGAGGAAACCGCGGAGCAACGGAATCCGAAGTATACGGCCTTATCCGACCCCCGGTATGGCCAACCGCGGCCAGTGCGTGAGGACGCCATACGCGAATTTCCGCCAATGAAGAATTGTCCGCCGCCTCCGATCGGTCGCTCTCTAACGCTCCCACATCCGCTGCCGGGTCCGCTCGACCTTGCGCAATGCCCGCTCCTGCTTTGCGGCTGCTTTCCGCAGGGCTTTCCGCTGCTTTCGCAGGACAACGTCCATGTCCTTCCTGCGCTCCGCACACGCTTCGCGCATAGCAGCTTCACGCTCGATCCGAGCCTCGCGCAAAGCTATTTGCCGTTCCCGCATGGCTTTGTCCCGCTCGATTCGTGCCTCACGAAGCGCAGCCTCCCGCTCAAGCTGAGCCTCGCGCAAAGCCATTTGCCGTTCCCGCATGGCTTTATCCCGTTCGATTCGTGCCTCACGAAGCGCAGCCTCCCGCTCAAGCTGAGCCTCGCGCAAAGCTATTTGCCGTTCCCGCATGGCTTTGTCCCGCTCGGTTTGCGCCTCACGAAGTGCCGCCTCCCGCTCAACCTGAGCCTCGCGCAAAGCTATTTGCCGTTCCTGCATGGCTTTGTCCCGCTCGGCTTGCACCTCACGAAGTGCAGCCTGTCTCTTACGATGAGCGCGAGCCTGCTGTTTCGATATTTTTTCCGGGCCGGCCGGAGAAGCCGGGCAGCCGCTTTCCGCGGCCGCACAAGCCGTCTTGTCAGAACCGGGAACTTGCCCGGTTCCCATAAGCATGCAAAGGGCCAGCGTACATAGGATACTTTTCATAGCGTCGACTCTCAAATGCTTTCAATATACGCTTTTATTCCGTATCATGCAAAGGATTCGCCGTTTTTTGTCCTCGGCTTATCCGACCGGTCTCCCGCCTCCCGAGCGATGCCTGTCCGGCGACACGGCAATCCGTCCCTTCCGGCCGGGACACGCGAATCCGCTTATTTTTCTGCGAGCGATTGGCAATCCGTACAAAAATCGTATCTTTGCGACCCTTTGCCTCCGGCCGAAACGGCACGGCAAATGCAAAATATCCGCACGCCTTATGAAACCGACCCGCAAGCAAATATGGACGATCGCCTACCCGATTCTCATCAGCCTGCTGATGGAGAACATGATCGGGCTGACCGACACGGCCTTTCTCGGTCGTGTGGGCGAAGTGGAGCTGGGAGCCTCGGCCCTCGGAAGCGTATATTATCTGGTGATTTTCATGCTCGGATTCGGTTTCGGAATCGGGGCTCAGATTCTGATCGCGCGGCGCAACGGCGAGAAAGCCTACGCTCGGATCGGGCCGCTGTTCCAGCAAGGACTGCTGTTCCTGCTGTCGTTGGCGGCTGTGATGTTCGTCATATCGCACACGTTCACTCCGATGGTGCTGCGCTCGCTGATCAGCTCCGACGAAGTGTACGAGGCCGCCGTCAGCTATACGACGTGGCGTGTATTCGGATTCTTTTTCGCGTTCGTCGCGATCATGTTCCGGGCGTTCTTCGTCGGGATCACGAATACGAAAACGCTGACGCTGAACTCGATCGTCATGGTACTGTCGAACGTCGTACTGAACTACGTGCTGGTTTTCGGCAAGCTGGGCTTGCCGGCCATGGGCATCGCCGGAGCGGCGATCGCCTCGTCGGCCTCGGAGATGATCTCGATGGTATTCTTCATCGTCTATACTCGCCTGAGGATCGATCATCGCAAATACGGGCTGTTCCGCTTCGCGGGATTCTCGCCCAAGCTGCTGCGGGGCATGCTGAACGTCTCGGTATGGACGATGATCCAAATGTTCGTCGCCATCTCGACATGGTTTCTCTTTTTCATCGCGGTCGAGCATCTGGGCGAGCGGCCGCTGGCCGTCACGAACATCATCCGCAGCGTGTCGGACATCGTCTTCGTCATCGTCAGCTCGTTCGCCTCGACGGCCAGCACGCTCGTGAGCAACCAAATGGGAGCCGGACAGCCGGAGCTGGTCGCCGGCACGACGCGGCGCATCGTGGGCATGTGCTACCTGATCGTCATTCCGCTGTTGGCCCTGTTCGCGGCTTTCCCGGAGCTGATCCTGCGCGTATATACCGACGAGCAGTCGCTGATCGACGGTTCGGTCGCCTCGCTGCGGGTCATGCTCTCGTCCTACCTGATCAGCGTACCGGCTTTCATCCGTTTCAACGTCGTGTCGGGAACCGGCAATACGCGCTCGGCCCTGCTGCTGGAGCTCGCGACGCTGAGCGTATACGTGGCCTATACGGTCTGGATCGTTCTTTTCAGGCACTCGGACGTCGCGCTGTGCTGGACCACCGAACACGTTTACGCGCTGGTACTGCTGCTGTTGGCAAGCCTCTACCTGAAAAAAGCCCACTGGCAGAACCGGAAAATATAAAATGTAAAACGCGCGCGGGAGCGATCCGAAGGCGCCCCCGCGCAAAACGCAAAAAGACTGTCTCATGGAAGAACTGACACTGACGACCCCGTCGATCCTGTTCTCGGCCATATCGCTGATCATGCTGGCCTACACGAACCGCTTTCTCGCCTATGCCTCGGTCATCCGCAATCTGAAAAAGGAGCACGAGAGCAACCCCTCGCCGATCACGCAGCAGCAAATGGACAACCTGCGGCGCAGGCTGCACATGACCCGCTCGATGCAGATCTACGGCGTCAGCAGTCTGTTGCTGTGCGTAGTATGCACGCTGCTGATATACATCGGATTGCAGAAAACGGCCGTCTATACGTTCGGCGCGGCGCTGGGTCTGCTGGTCGTCTCGCTATGGATATCGATCCGCGAGCTGCTGATCTCGGTCCGCGCGCTCGAAGTACATCTCGACCATGTGGAAGAGAAACGGCTCGAAGGACAGAACAGGCCCAAACGTTCCCGGAACAGAAGCCGCGCGAGAAAGCGTCCCGGCACGCAACAGGAAGCTCGGCCCGCCTCTCAACAAGGCAACCGCAGCGAATCACTCGACCGGAGGAACCTCGATCAATAGCACGCGGGCATCGCTCAACGCCCGAAGCGAGAAGTCGGACATGCGGGTAACGCCCAGCCCGTCGCGGCAGCCGAGGGTCGTACCGGCGATTTCGACGCTGCCTTCCACGACGAATACGTAGACGCCGTAGCTGCCAGCGCTGTGCAACACGTATTCGACGCGCGCGTTCTGCCGCAAATCGCCCAGCGACAGCCATGCATCCTGATAGATCCATAGTCCGCGACTGTTTCCCGGGTAGGGAGAGACGATCTCCGACAGCTCACCGGGACGCGCCAGATCGGAAATCACGGCATTCTCGTAGCGGGGCTTAACGCCCCGACGGTTCGGGAAAATCCATATTTGCAGAAACTCGACGGGCGCGCTGCGGCTCGGGTTGTACTCGCTGTGATAGATACCGGTTCCGGCGCTCATCGCCTGAATTTCGCCCGCACGGATCACGTCCGCGTGCCCGAGGCTGTCCTTGTGCTCGAGCCGGCCGCTCAACGGAATCGAAACGACCTCCATCTCACGATGCGGATGCATGCCGAAACCCGCGCCCGGAACGACCGTATCGTCGTTGAGGACCCTCAGCGCACCGAAATTGAGGCGCGCCGGATCGTAATAGTCGGCGAAGCTGAACGTATGGTGGGTCCTGAGCCAGCCGTGGTCGAAATAGCCGCGCGTGGCGGCCTTGTGCAAAAGCATGTCCATGAAACTATCCGTTAGGGATTACTGCCCCGCTTACACCTCAAATAGTCTGCCAGCTTTCCCCGGACCTGATATCTTCCGCCGTAAGAAAAACCATATGAAGACCGGCAGAATGCCGCGCGGCCGGGCGGCGAGAATCCGCAGTCCGTCACAAGACAACAGAGCGAACGCTCTTGCGGAAAGGCGAAACGAAAACAGGTCCAAGCCATATGGAAAAATAGCGACGGAACGGGAAAACGGAAGCGCTCCAATCGCCGGAAAACAATCCGGAGACCAACGGGATATACCCGTTTATGACCGGACGGTGCCGTACCTTACTAAAAGACAAGACAAAAACAGGCCCGAGCCTACGTAAAACGGCAGATGAGAAAACTGGGAAAGTCCCGTCCGCAAACGGAACTGTACGCCGTCGACATCGACTACTCGTCGACCATCCGCCTCCGACACGACAGAACAACCATCGCATCGGACATACGACATAGGACAGAGCATACCTGCTCCGACCTCGGAAAAGCTCACTCCCCTCGCTCCAGATAAAGCTCGGTCAGCCTCGAGACAGGATAACGGGATATTTCCGGCGAAAGAATCTTCAGAAAAGACGACAATCCTTCCGTCCAGGCCGTCAGATCGATCCGATAGAAACAGGCATGGATCACACGGTGCGACAGCACGTGCCGGGGCATCGGAACCATGCCCGAAACGCGGACGTTCCCCGCCCCGCCGAACCACTCCCGCCACCGATCCGTCCGCTGCAGCTCGCCGAAATCGACCGCCCGGGGCGTCTCGATCAACGGAAACTCGTACAGATTGCGCCAGATATCGCGGCCGGTCCGCTTCGCCAGCAGCGTCGAGCCGGCGCAACGAACGTGCAGATAATTGAAGTAACGGGGGACCGCCTCCTTTCTCTCCCGCTTCGGAGGACGGTCGGCCACCGTGCCGCGAGCCAGCGAAAGACAACGGTCGCGTAACGGGCAGCATCCGCAATCGGGACTCGACGGCACGCACTGCAATGCGCCGAACTCCATGATCGCCTGATTGTGCAAGCCCGGACGCGACTCGTCGAGCAGCGAGCGGGCCTGTTCGGCATAATAACGCTTTCCGGCAGCCGTATCGGTCGGTACATCGGCGTCCGTCAGGCGCGACAATACGCGATAGACATTCCCGTCGACCACGGCGCAGGGCTGGCCGTAGGCAATCGAACAGACTGCCGAGGCCGTATAGTCGCCCACGCCGGGCAGCGAGCGCACGTCGTCGTAGCCGGTCGGGAAAACGCCACCGAAACGCTCCGCCACCCGGCGGGCGGCGGCATGCAAACTGCGGGCCCGGCTGTAATAGCCCAGCCCCTGCCACAGCTTCAGCACCTCGTCCTCGGACGCTGCAGCCAGCGAGCGCACGTCGGGAAAGCGCGAGACGAACCGACGGAAATAGTCGAGTCCCTGCGCCACGCGGGTCTGCTGCAGGATCACCTCCGACAGCCAGATCAGATACGGATCGGACGTCTCGCGCCATGGCAACGGACGGAAATGTCGGCCGTACCATTCGATCAGGACGGCGCTTATGTCGCTGGTTCGTTTCATAGGGCGCATACGCTCAGACTGTCAGATCGACGACTGACGCGTCCGTCGCACGGATCAGGTCGTCGGGCGCGATACATATCTGCAGCCCGCGCACGCCGGCGCTGACGTAGATCGAATCGTAAAGCCGGCAGGACGAATGGATATAGGTCGGGAAGGACTTTTTCATCCCGATCGGCGAGCAGCCGCCCCGGATATAGCCGGTCGTAGGCAACAGCTCCTTCATGTGCAGCATCTCGACGCTCTTGTTGCCCGATGCGCGGGCCGCCGCTTTCAGATCGACCTCCGCGTCGCCCGGCACGACGCAGACCAGAACGCCCGTCCGGTCGCCGCGCAGCACAAGCGTCTTGAACACGCGCTCGATCGGCTCGCCGAGCTGCTCGGCTACATGGACAGCCGCCAGATCGTCCTCGTCCACCCGGTAGGGTATCAGCTCGTAATGAATTTTCGCGCGGTCCAGCAACCGGGCCGCATTCGTCTTGCTCACTTTCTCTCCCATACGTCGAAGCTCTCCTTTCCTCGGCGAAGATAGCGCATTGCTCCGGGAAAGAAAAACGGAGGCGGCATTCCGGTACTAAAGTTGCATGTCGTCCGAAGCATAAAACCTTTTAAATCTTCGTTATGGACAATTGGAAAATCACTTTCGGAGGACAACCGGTAACGCTCGTAGGCACGCATCTGCTGCCGGGAGACCGCGCGCCCCGTTTCGAGGTACTGGACGGGAATCTGCAACCGGTGGCTTCGACGCAATTCAAGGACAAAACAATGATTATAAGCGTATTTCCGTCCGTGGACACATCCGTCTGCGCGTTGCAGAACATCCGCTTCAACCGCGAGGCTGCCCGGCTCGACAAAGACGTCGTCATCCTGTCGTTGTCGGTCGATCTGCCGTTCGCTCAAAAACGCTTCTGCGCGGCCGAGCACATCGACAACGTCCGCGTCTACTCGGACTACCGCGACCTGGATTTCGGCATGAAGTACGGATTCGTCATCAAGGAGCTGCGGCTGCTGGGCCGTGGCGTCGTCGTCGTGGACCGCAAAGGAATCGTCCGATACATCGAATACGTTTCCGAAATCAAGAACGAGCCCGACTACGACGCGGCGCTGAAAGCCGTCAGGGAACTGAAATAGAAACGCGGGAATCGGGGTCGGTCCCCGCTGAGCAGGCACAAAGCTACTGTGCGTCCTGCCGGGGCTTGACGATCACGAAAGAAGGCAAGGCATCGAGCAGCGGACGAGCGTACCGAATCAGATGGTTCCATGCGTCGTAGCTCACGACGACCAACTGCTTGCCCTCGATGCAGCGTTCGAGCGGAGCGCCCGGCTCGCACAGGGTCAGACGCCCGGACGGTGTCATCTCCGAGGCCAAATCCAGCTCCGGATCGACCGACATCAGCTCGACCTCGATCCGCTCGGCCGCAGTCCGGATATACTGCAACAGCATCCGGTCGCCCGGACCGCCCAGCATCACGCCGACGCGGGTCACCGTCCCGATGCCGCGGTTGACGAACACCCCCAGCGTGCAGGGAATGCTCTGAAACAGGATGCGGCTCTTATCGGGCGAAAGCCCCTCGGGGAAGAGCCAGTTGCGCCGGCGCAACAGTCCGCCGACACGGTACTCGGCCCCGGCAAGCGGCGTACGGCGCGCCGGCCCGAGATAGTTGCGGATGAAACTGGGCCCCGCCCCCGTCAGTACGAAATCGTAATGCTCGCGCATGGCCAGCGAGCGCAGATCGTCCACATAACGGTCCGTCACCCGGTAGCGCGTATCGATCCGGAGCCCGATCCGGTCGGCCTCGGTACGCAGCGGGGCGAAGCTGCCTTTGGAGTAGTCGTAGGCGTTCAGCGGACTCGTATCGGTCCCGATCGTATAGTGCACGGCCGTCACCTTGGCGCCGCCGATCATGCGGCCGTAAAGCAGATTGACCAGCTTCAGAAACACCGGGCCGCTCTCGGGATTGGCGAACGAGATCAGAATGCGCGGATAGCGGTGGATCGCCGGCCGCTTCGCGCGCGACTCGCGGGCGAACAGCTTCTCGATCAGCGACAGCAGCGGCGTGGCCATGAAGGTCGTGAACAGCGCCATAATCACGAATATGACGAACAGCGAGCCGGGGATGATCCCCATTTCGTAACCGATGTTGAGCACGATGAGCTCCATCAGCCCGCGCGTATTCATCAGCACGCCGATCGACAGGCTGTCCTTCCACGACTCGCCGACGGCCCGGGCCGACAGCGTAGCGCCGAGCAATTTGCCTGCGATCGACATCACGATGAACAGCGCGCAGACGCCCCACAGATAGGGCGTATTGAGCAAGCCTATTTCGGTCCTCAGACCGGTGAAAACGAAAAACAGCGGCAGGAACAGCACGACGGCCACATCCTCGACCTTCTCGGTCATCACGCGCCGGAAACTCAGGTTGTCGGGCATGATCACTCCTGCCAGAAAAGCACCGAACAACGCATGGATGCCGAGTACCTCGGTAATGTAGGACGAAAGGATCAGCACGAGGAAAATGAAAGCCACGAGCGTCTTGCCTACCGTCTCGCGCTTGTTATACAGTTCGCCGATCTTGCGCAGGAACGGGCGCGCGAGGCAGAACATGAACAGGATGTAAACGGCCGTCAGAGCAATCGTATAGAGCGCGCCGACCGCGTCGCCCGCCTTGGCTACGGCGATCACGGCCGCGAGCAGGCACCACGCCGTCACGTCGTTGTTCGCAGCGCTGGCGATCGCGAGCATTCCCATCGGCGTCTTGCCCAGGTTGCGCTCCTGCACGATCCGGGCCAGCACGGGAAAAGCCGTGATGCTGACCGATATGCCGATGAACAGCGCGAAAGGCAGGAAAGGAGCGTGATGCGCCCCGAACTCGGGATAGACCCAATATGCGAGCACCAGCCCGAGAAAAAACGGCACGATGATGCTCGCATGGCTGATGACGAGCGTCTCGCTCGCCTTACGACGCACGACGCTCAGGTCGAGCTCCATACCGATCACGAACATGAACAGCACCAGACCGATCTGGCTGATCACGTTCAGCGGCACGAGCGACGACGGCTCGAACAGGAACTCGAACGCGCCGGGAAAGAAATGGCCCAGCACGGAAGGTCCCAGCACGATTCCGGCCACGATCTCGCCGATCACGCCGGGCTGGCTGAGGTACTTGAACAGATAGGAAAAAATCCTGACGGCGACCAAAATCGCTATGATCTGCAACAGCAGCAGCGGCACCGGGTGCGTCAGGTTCGACGCCAAAGCCTCGCGGAGCAGATCGACCGACGAGTCCGCATGCCGCACGGCAACTACGTCGGATGTATCGTAGGCCTCCCCCATCCGGACGATCCACCACATCAGCAGACCGAATACGGCGAGCATCGCCCCGTAGATCATATAGTTGCGCTTGGAGCCGTTCATCTTTTCAGCAGGTTCGATAGATAACGCAAATATAAAATTTTTCAGGAAAAACGGAAAGGGCCGTCCTCTCCGGCAACCGCTCGGGAAAGTCAGCCTCCTTTCCCCGGTCGTATCTCCTCGCGGAAGCGAGGCGAATCGCATAAAAGCCGCCGGAAGCTACCGCCGGGATGCCTCGGCGTCCATCTGAGCCTTGGATTTGCTCCGGGTCACGACGTACACTCCGGCAAAGACCAATACGACGGCCGCCGCCTTGACCGTCGTGAAACGGTCCATACCCGCGAGCACGGCGACCAGCGAGGCAACCAAAGGCTGCAAATAGTTATACATGCAACCGACTGTCGGGCGCAGGTTCTTCTGTCCGACAGGCAACAGCAGATAGGTCAGAAACGTCGCCCCGAGCACGATAAAACCTACCTCGGCGAAATTCCGCCACCCGAACGCCTGCCAACGAGCCGAAGCGAAATCCCCCGCCCCGAAAGGCAACCAGCAGAGCGTTGCGAAAAGGAACATCCATTTCATCAGCGTAACCGGCCCGTAACGACCGATCAAACCTTTGAAGACGACGAAATAAGTAGCGTACGACAACTGCGCGAACATGCACAGCAGATCGCCGCCCACCGAGCCGCCGCCGGAAGAAGACGCCGCCGGGGAAGAGAGGATCAGCATCAGCGCCCCGACCGCCCCGATAGCTACACCGGCTATCTTCATGCCGGTAATCGGCTCGCGCAGATAGAGCGCCGCGATAATCATGGCGAAGATCGGCGCCGTCGTCGTAACGACCGACGCGTCGATCGGCGAGGTCATCGACACGCCCAGAATGAACGATCCCTGATTGAGCACGATGCCGAGCAGAGCGGCGAAAAAGAGCGAAAGCCGGTCGCGCGGCGCGACCCGCTCGCGGCGCGTGAACAGCGAGGCGGTCCAGAACGCACCTGCCGCACCCGCCGTGCGGACCATCATCAGCCCTGCGGGACCTATGAGTCCCGAATCGAGCAACGCCTTAGAGACGGGGGAAAGCAGGCCGAAAATCACACCCACCCCCAGCATGGCCGCATGGCCCCGGATATTACGGTCTTCCATCGCCTGTCCGAATTTGACACGCAAAGGTATTCAAAATCCGGATTCGATGCGCTCCGCTCGCCCCGTTTTACCGCTCGACGGACGAAACCAGCCTCAGCGTATAGTTGAGTTGCGACTCGGCCCGCTTCATATTCGCGCCCAGCATGACCAGACTGTCGGGATAGCTCAGAAAATTGATCTGCTCGAGCGTCGTGTCGCCGATATTGAGCTGGTAAACGGTCGCGTCAGGATCGTCGTCCGTGCCGCGCAGCGTACCCCACCGGCCGCTCGAGAAGAACGTGGTATCCCGTCCGTTCTCGGCCTCGAGATAGGTCATGGCCAAACGGTAGGTCCCGTCGCCGCTGTGCTCGCGGTTCTCGAGCGTCAGCTCATAGCGAATGCCGGGCCCGTCGGCAGCAGGCAGAAGCCCTTCGTAGGTCCGCAGCATTTCCGGACCGAGAGCTGCCGTATCGGCGGCCTGAGCCGAAGCGGCGGCAGCCGGTTTCGAAGATTCGGGCGCGGCGGCACGGCGGTCCGTCCGATGGCCGCACGAAGCGGCAAGCAGCGCCAGCAAGCTGGCAGCAATCAATTGTTTTTTCATCGTCCTCGTTTTTTATTCGTCAGTCGCCGGCTGTCCGCATGCCCGGCCGGCAGATAAAGCGACACGTGTCCGCCGAGGCTCGCCGCCTCCGGCATGCCGATCGTCAGCAGGCTTTACGAGCGGCACCTCTGCAAAAAGCCTTCCAAACGGGAGCCCCGTCGAATTCCTGAGCGCGGAAAGACAACCGATTGCGGCAACTCTCGGACAAGTAGCCGGCCGATTCCTGTATCGCCCTCCCGCAAAAGGAAATCCATCCCGGAGACCCGTGTCTCATATAGCCACCGTCCGCACGAACCTATATCGCCGAAAGAAACACCGCTCCGAATTCCGGCCGGCCGGGGTACGGCCGTTCTAAACGGTCACAACCGTCAAACGGAAAGCCCCTTGCGAAGCAAAATACGCAAATGAGCAGGAGTAATATCTTGACTGATATGCCCCTTGCGAGCGATCGAGATCGATCCGCGCTCCTCCGACACGACGATCACCAGTGCGTCGGTCGCCTCCGAGGCGCCGAGAGCCGCGCGGTGCCGCATGCCGAACTCCATCGGGACCTCGCGCTCAGTCGAGGGCAGCACGCACTTGGCTGCGGCGATCCGCCCGTTGGCAATGACGATCGCTCCGTCGTGGAGCGGAGAGTTCTTGAAAAAGATATTCTTGATCAGCGGCCCCGAGATCAGCGCATCGATCTTCTCGCCCTTCTCGATGATAGGAAGCAGATTGACGGCACGCGCAATGACGATCAGCGCGCCGGTTTTCGTACGGGCCATATCGGCGCTGGCCTCGACGACCGTTTCGATCCACTCCTGCCCCACGACGTTCACGCCCCGGCCCCGGGGTCGGAATATCCGGCTCATGAACGAGTGCCGGCGATTGGTGTACTGCGTGCCGAGCAACAACAAAAAACGCCGAATCTCCTGCTGGAAAACGATGATCAGCGCAATGACCCCGACTCCGATCACCTGACCGAGTATCATGCTCAGCAGTTCCATCTTGAGAGCCCGCACAACGATCCACAACAGATAGACGATCAGAATGCCCGCCACGATGCGCAACGCGTTGGTGCCGCGCGTCAGCCGGTAAATCTGAAACATCAGCAACGCGACGACAAAAATGTCGATCACGTCGATCAGCGACATATTCAAGAATCCGAAGCCCATATCGGAAGCAAAGATAATAAAAAGAACAAAACGGCCGCTGCAAAAACAGTAGCCGTTTCGTTTGTTTCCATCATGGCAAGGCTAAGCCTGCTTCCGGTCCCTGCGAATCAGATCGTAAGCGATCGGAGTAGCCGTGAATACCGTCGAGTAGGTACTGATCAGCACGCCGAACAGCAGCGCGAACACGAAGCCGCGGATCACCTCGCCGCCGAACAGGAAGATCGCCAGCAGCACGACCAGCGTCGTTCCCGAGGTATTGATCGTACGGGACAACGTGGAGTTGATCGCGTTGTTGATATTTTCCCGGATATTGCGTTTCGGATAGAGCGTCTGGTACTCGCGGATACGGTCGAAGATCACGACCTTGTCGTTGATCGAGTAGCCTATGATCGTCAGAATGGCCGCGATGAACGACTGGTCGACCTCGAGACTGAAAGGCAGAATGCCATGCAGCAGCGAGAACAGTCCGATCGTGAACAGCGCGTCGAGAGCCAGCGAGATCACACTGCCGACGCCCCATTGCCAGCGCTTGAAGCGGATAATGATGTAGAGCGCGATGGCCAGCAGGCTGAACAGCACGGCGATCACCGAATTGACCTTGATGTCGTGAGCCACGCTCGGCCCGACCTTGTCGGAACTGATGATGCCCACCGGATTGGTAGCCGTCGTGACGAACTCGGCCTCGGTCAGCGACTCGTTGTTCAGCGGAGCCAAAGCCTCGTAAAGCATCTTGTCGATCTCGGCCGTCACGTTGTCGCCCGCGTCGTCGTACTTGTACTGCGTAACGATGCGCATCTGGTTCTCGGGACCGAACTGCTTCACCTCGTAGCTGCTGTTGGCATCGGCGCCGTCGAAAACGGTGCTCAGCGCTTCGCGCACCTCGTTGGCGGTCACGTTATGGTCGAAACGCACGACATAGGCACGGCCTCCCGAGAAATCGACGCCGTAGTTCATGCCGCGCACGACGAGCGAAACGAGCGTAATGAACAGGAAAGCGCCCGAAATGATATAGGTGATTTTCCGCTTGCCGATGAAGTCGAATTTCGTATGAGCCAAGAAATTCTCGGTCAGGCGGTTCGAGAACGTGATCTTCTTCTCGCGGGAAAGCATGCCGACGAAAATCAGGCGCGTGATCAGGATGGCCGTGAACAGCGACGTGATAATACCGATGATCAGCGTCGTAGCGAAGCCCTGCACGGGACCCGTACCGAAGACGAACAGCACGATACCGGTGATCAGCGTCGTGACGTTACCGTCGATGATGGCCGACATGGCGTTCTTATATCCCTCGGCCACCGAGACGCTCAGCGTCTTGCCCATACGCAGCTCCTCCTTGACTCGCTCGTAAATGATCACGTTGGCGTCGACGGCCATACCCATCGTCAGCACGATACCAGCGATACCGGGCAGCGTCAGCACGGCTCCGAACGAGACGAGCACGCCGAACAGGAAGAACAGGTTGCATATCAGCGCGATGCTGGCGACCGTACCGGCCTTGTTGTAGAAAAAGATCATATAGAGGAGTACGAGCACGAATGCCAGAATGAACGACAGCATACCCGAATTGATCGACTCCTGTCCGAGCGAAGGACCGACGACGGTATCCTGCGTAATACGCGCCGGAGCGGGCAGCTTGCCTGACTCGAGCACGTTAGCCAAGTCGCGGGCCTCGGTAATCGTGAACTGGCCGGAAATCTGAGACTGTCCGCCGCTGATTTCCTGATTGACTACAGGCGCCGAATAGACGTATCCGTCGAGCACGATCGCAATACACTGACCGATATTGTCGGCCGTCAGGCGGGCCCATGTACGGGCTCCCGACGCATTCATCGTCATCGAGACCTCGGCGCTCGATCCGTGCTGGGCATATCCCTCGTGAGCGCTCACGACCGCGCCGCCGTCGAGCGGAGCCTTGCCATCGCGCGTATTGGCCTTGATGGCGTAAAGCTGGAAGACCGTCTCCTGTACATCGACGGGCTTGATACCCCACATCAGCTTCAGGTCGCGGGGCAGCAGCGCCTTCACCTGCGGCAGATTCAGATAACGATTGACCGTCGCCGTGTCGAACGACAGCGCCTGACCGATAACCGGACCGTCGCCCACCCGTCCTTGCTGGTCGGCGACCGGCGTCAGCTTCGAGAAGAGCGGATACTGAGCGGCCAGAGCGGCATCGTCCTCGATCTCGGCCGGATGCCCCAAACTGTCGAGCGCCGAAAGCAGCGACGTGCTGTCGGAGACGGCCTGACGCGCAGCAAGCGAGTCCACGGCCGTCACCTCGCGCGCGGTCGTATCGCCGCCCACGATCTGGCCGGCGTCCTGCAGGTCCTTGATCACCTGATTGGCCTCCATCAGCAGGGGATAGATCTCCGTATTATTATAGGTAGCCCAAAACTCGAGGCTGGCCGTACCCTGAAGCAGCTTGCGCACGCGCTCGGGCTCCTTCACGCCCGGCAGCTCGACCAGAATGCGGCCCGAATTCTCCAGACGCTGGATATTGGGCTGCGTAACGCCGAAACGGTCGATACGGTTGCGAAGCACGTTGAACGAATTCTCGATCGCGCCGTCGGCCGACTTGCGGAGCACCTTGATCACGTCGGCGTTCGAGCTGTTCGGGGTAATCTGCTCGCGCAGCTCGGGCGTATTGAAGACATAGCTGAGCCGTCCCCCGTTCGAGATCCGCTCGTATGCTTCGGAGAAAAGCGTGATATAGTCGCTCGTGCTGTTTTTCTGAGCCTCGCTGGCCTCCTTGAGCGCCTGATTGAAAGCGGGGTCCTTGCTGTCGTTCGAAAGAGCCCGGACGACGTCCTCGACCGAAATTTCGAGCATCACGTTCATACCGCCGCGCAAGTCGAGGCCCAGGTTAATCTCCTTCTCTTTGCACTCCTTGTAGTTGAACTTGACGAAACCGAGGTTGTAGACCGTCTGGGACTTGATCGAGTCGAGGTAATTCTGCTCTTTCACGGCATCCCCGGCTGCATATTCGGCCGCTTTCTTCTCGACATGCCGCGTAACGAACGTAAACGACAGCTGATACGCGCAAGCGATCGCGAGAGCGATGGCCAAAAATTTCAGTGCACCTTTATTCTGCATGTTGTTTTCAGTTATTATTTTTGTTTCGATTGTCGGCTTATCTTACTGCAATATCCGCATTTGGTCTGCAAACCTACGCATTTTTTTTACCAAATACAACAGAAAGGCATCCCGACGTATTAATTTTATCCCGCACGCTCGGAATCATGGACCGATGCGGTATCTTTGCATGTACAGGTCTATGCGAGAGGTCATGCAGATCAGACTATACGACTGAAAATCAAAGACAACTACATAATCCAACGAAATAATTCCTCGCAAGCCTCAAAAAAACGACGACATGGAAATACTCGCACAGAATCCGACCGAGAAATTCTTCCTGTTGCAATCGCTCGAAAGCTACCTGCAGGAAGCCGGGCTCAGCCCGACCGGAGCAAGCGCTTTCGCCCTGCTGGCGGCATTCGCCATACTGGCCCTGCTGATATGGACGCTGGACCGGCTCGGGACGAAAGTTCTGCTCGGCCTGATCCGGCATGCGGTCAGCAAAACCGAAACGCTGTGGGACGACTATCTGCTGCGGCGCAGGTTCTTTCCCCGGCTGATCGAGCTGGCTACCCCCGGCGGGCTGCTGGCTCTTGTCAGAATCATTTTCAGCGGATACGGGCCCGCGCTGATCGGAGCGATCACGCTCGTGCTGCGCGTCTACATGACGGTCGTAGGCGCGCTGATGGTCGGAGCGCTGCTCAATACGGTCAACGACATCTACGAATCGAAGCCCCAGTCGCGCCGAAAATCGATCCGAGGCTACCTGCAGACGGCCAAGATCGTCGTCTGGATAATCGCCGGCATCCTGATCGTCTCGATCCTGATCGGCCGCGATCCGACGGACCTGTTGCTCGGCCTGGGGGCTTCGGCGGCACTGGTGTCGCTCGTGTTCAAGGACACGATTTTGGGTTTCGTCGCATCGATTCAGCTCTCGGCTCAGGACATGATAAGGCCCGGAGACTGGATCGAGATGCCGTCGAAAGGAGCGGACGGAGTCGTCAGCGAGATCAACGTCAACAGCGTGAAGGTCCGCAACTGGGACAACACAATGACGATGATACCGATCTACTCGCTCGTTTCGGAGTCGTTCACGAACTGGCGCAACATGGAGGAGAGCGCCGGACGGCGCTTCAAACGTCCGCTGCGTATCGACGCGACGACCGTCTCGACGCTCTCGGAGGAGCAGCTTACGGCCCTGACCGCCGATCCGCGCATCGCCGAACTGGCCGAGGCCATGCTAACACTCGACCGGCAAACCGGCACGAGTCCGTACCGGACGAATTTCGGTTTGTTCCGCTGCTATGCCCAGATCTACATGGCCCGACATCCGAAAGTCGTGCACTCGCTCCCCGTACTGGCCCGTTATCTTCCGTGGGACGAAAACGGCCTGACGCTGGAAATATACGGCTTCTCGACCGAGAAGTCGTTCCCGGTCTACGAGCAAGTGGTAGCCGACCTGCTCAACCATTTGCTGGCGGTCATGTCCGCTTTCGGACTGCGGCTATACCAACGGCCGGCCGCTCTCTCCGCCTCCGAGTTCGGAAGCCCTTCCCCGGCTGCGGATGCTCCCGCGCGAGCCGGAAGCGGAGCCCCGCTGGCCTGACGCGATCCGGGCAAACGCAGGAGAAGGGGAGCGCATGCGCGCTCCCCTTCTCCTAAACTATCGGTTCCGGCCGAAAAGCCATCAGGCTTCGGCATTTTCGGCTATGATGCGCATCGCGCACTCCAGTATGGACGTATCGTCCAATGTAACGACCCCGCCGTCCGGGCCGCTTTCGATATGAATCCCTGCCGGGCACCCTCCCTCATCGAAATGCCTGCCGCCGAAATAATTGCGAACGACGTTGACATCCAAATTCAATTCATCGGCAATCCGCTGCGAACTGCCGCTGGGCAGTTTGTCCTTGATACGACGCAGCTCGTTAAATGTAATTACCATAACGTCTGAGGTTTAGTTTATAGTTATGCAAGATTTCGATTCCATTTTCATGCCATGGCGATCCGCTTTTAAAATTAAGGTAAATTATTATAAATTCAAAATGTATCGTCCGATTTTCGCAAAAACAGTTTCCGATCGGACGAAATGTCAGCGAAGGATGCCAACTTGTCCGAATGGCAGCGTCCGCGCTGACAGCATAGGCGCAAAATCGCCCTGCCGGACCGCTTGGCATAAAGATTGAGGAATCCGGTAGCAAAACAAAATCAGAACGATAAACGGAGTAATAACTGAAATAAACAGATAACGATTATGGGAAAGATTATTGGAATTGACCTCGGTACCACGAACTCCTGCGTCGCCGTCATGGAAGGCAACGAGCCGGTGGTAATACCCAACAGCGAAGGACGGCGCACGACGCCCTCGATCGTCGCTTTCGTAGACAACAACGAGCGCAAGGTGGGCGATCCGGCCAAGCGTCAGGCCATCACCAACCCCAAGCGGACGATCACGTCGATCAAGCGCTTCATGGGCGAGACCTACGACAAGGTGGGCAAGGACATCGAGCGAGCATCCTATGCGGTAGTACGAGGCGACAACAATACACCCCGCATCGACATCGACGGGCGCCTCTACTCGCCTCAGGAAATCTCGGCCATCATCCTTCAGAAAATGAAGAAAACGGCCGAAGACTATCTGGGCACCGAAGTGAGCGAGGCGGTCATCACCGTGCCGGCCTATTTCTCGGACTCGCAACGTCAGGCGACCAAGGAGGCAGGCGAGATCGCGGGCCTGAAAGTCCGCCGAATCATCAACGAGCCGACGGCGGCCGCGCTCGCCTACGGTCTGGACAAGGCTAACAAGGACATGAAGATCGCCGTGTACGACCTGGGCGGCGGTACGTTCGATATCTCGATTCTGGAACTGGGCGACGGCGTGTTCGAGGTCAAATCGACCAACGGCGACACCCACCTCGGAGGCGACGACTTCGACCACGTGATCATCGACTGGATGGCCGACGAGCTCCAAAAGCAGCACAACATCGACCTGCGCAAGGACCCGATGGCTCTGCAGCGGCTCAAGGAAGCGGCCGAGAAAGCCAAGATCGAGCTGTCGAGCTCGACCTCGACGGAGATCAACCTGCCGTACATCATGCCGGTGGACGGTATTCCGCAGCACTTGGTCATGACCCTCACGCGCGCCAAGTTCGAGCAACTGGCCGACCATCTGATCCGCGCGACGATCGAACCGTGCAAGAAGGCCATGGCCGACGCGGGCCTGACCAACAGCCAGATCGACGAGGTGATCCTCGTGGGAGGCTCGACCCGTATCCCCGCCATTCAGAAAGTCGTCGAGGAGTTCTTCGGCAAGGCTCCGTCCAAGGGCGTGAACCCGGACGAGGTCGTCGCTATCGGCGCGGCCATTCAGGGCGGCGTGCTGACCGGCGAGGTCAAGGACGTGCTGTTGCTCGACGTGACCCCGCTGTCGCTCGGCATCGAGACGCTCGGAGGTGTGTTCACGCGCCTGATCGACGCGAACACGACGATCCCGACGCGCAAGAGCGAGGTATTCTCGACCGCGGCCGACAACCAGCCCTCGGTCGAAATCCATGTGCTGCAGGGCGAGCGCCAAATGGCCCGCGACAACAAGACGATCGGACGCTTCCATCTGGACGGCATTCCGGCCGCTCCGCGCGGCGTACCGCAGATCGAAGTGACGTTCGACAT
>CABUJP010000023.1:0-23976 GCA_902491835.1 uncultured Alistipes sp.
GGTGCTCCTCGACGGCAAGTTTCCACGCCATGACGGTCTCCTCGCCGTCGGCCGGACGCAGCACGACCATCGAACGCTCGCCGTGGTGGTTCTTCAGGTGCTCCATCAGGCGGATTTGCGCCTCATGCTCCACGGGCTGATGCGTAGGACCGTCCTCGCCCACGCGGAACGAGTCGTGCGTCCAGACGTACTTGACCGGCAGGCGCTGCAAGGCGGCCAGACGCAGTACGGGCTTCATGTAGTCGGAGAAGACGAAGAAAGTCCCGCAGGCAGGAATCACGCCTCCGTGAAGCGCCATTCCGTTCATGATGCAGGCCATCGTGAACTCGGCCACGCCCGGCTGCAGGAAGCGGCCGGTGAAATCGCCCTTGCGCATCGCATGGGTCTTCTTCAGGAAACCGTCGGTCTTGTCCGAGTTGCTCAGGTCGGCCGAAGCGACGACCATGTTCTGCACATGCTCGGCCAGATAAGAGAGCACGGCGGCCGAAGCGGCGCGCGTAGCCACGTTGTCGCCGCAGTTGATCTGCGAGTAGTCGATCGCCGGCGTCTTGCCCGACAGGAACAGGTCGAGCTCGGCGGCCTGCTCCTTATTGGCAGCGCGCCAGATCGACTCTTCCTCGCGGCGCAGAGCGTACCATTTTTTCAGTTCCTCGCGGCGACGCGCATACAGTTCCTTCACGTCGTCGAAAATCACGAACGGATTCTCCGGATCGCCGCCCAGCGCGGCCACCGTCTTGGCAATGTCACCGCCCGCGGCCGACAGAGGCTGTCCGTGCGTGGAAACCTTGTTCGAGAAATCCTCGCCCTCCTTGCCGACGGCGCCCTTGCCCATCAGCGTATGGCCGACGATCAGCGTAGGCTTTTCGGTCTCCGCCACCGCGCGGGAGAGAGCCTGACGGATTTCGGCGGGATCGTTGCCGTCGATGCTGATGACGCTCCAGCCCCAAGCCTCGTACTTGGCCACGATATCCTCGGTCGAAACCTCCTCGACCTTGGTCGAAAGCTGAATGTTGTTCGAATCGTAGAACATGATCAGGTTGCTCAACCCAAGATGCCCGGCGATACGGCCGACGCCCTGAGAGACCTCTTCCTGAATACCGCCGTCGGAGATGAACGCGTAGGTCTTGTGCGCCATCCAGTCGCCGAAGCGGGCGACGAGAAAACGTTCGGCGATCGCCGCTCCCAAAGCCATCGCATGGCCCTGTCCCAGCGGGCCCGACGTATTTTCGATACCGCGGTCGAGATCGACCTCGGGATGACCCGGCGTCGGGCTGCCCCACTGCCGGAACGCCGCCAGCTCGTCCATATTGAAATAGCCGGCCAGAGCCAGTACGGAATAGAGCATCGGCGACATATGGCCGGGATCGAGGAAAAAGCGGTCGCGGAACGGATAGCGCGAGTCGTCGGGATTGTACCGCAGGAACTCGGAGTAGAGAATGTTCACGAAATCGGCTCCGCCCATCGCTCCGCCGGGATGGCCCGACTTGGCTTTCTCCACCATCGACGCTGCGAGAATCCGGATATTGTCCGCAGCCTTTGTTGTTAAGTCTTTCATTTGAAGATCAGTAAGTTATTTGTTTTAAAACGAATGATTTAGAACTTCGTGCCAAAGCATCGATACATTGAAACAAATATAGGCAAAAAAAACGACTCTGCAAATAAACTCCTCTCTCCGAGGCATTCTGCCCGAATCCCGCGCCCATGCCGCAAGTCCGGCAGATACAGAGCAGAAGTCCGCGACGACGCTTCGTCGAACGGCGATCCGCGGGCAATCCGGGCGGCACGGACCGGAAACGGAACGCTTCCTTTTCGTTTTGGCAGCAAATTGGCATTGGGACGGACGGGACGGCGCACGGTCGTCCGCAGAATACAAATCGTCAATCGAACGAAATATGAAAACAATCGCCTTGATCGGCGCGAGCGGATTCGTCGGCTCGGCCATTCTGAAGGAAGCGTTGTACCGGGACCTGCAAGTGACGGCTATCGTGCGCCGACCGGAAAGCATCGCGCTGCGGAGCCTGAATCTCGAAACGCGGGCGGCCGACGCAGCCGACCCGGCAACCCTGAGAGAAGCCGTCCGCAACCACGACGCGGTAATCAGCGCCTACAACCCGGGCTGGAACAATCCCGACATTTACGAGCAGACGCTGAGCGTCTATCCGCGCATCGTCGAGGCAGTCAAGCTGGCCGGCATCAAACGGCTGCTGGTCGTCGGAGGAGCCGGCAGCCTGTACGTCGGGCCCGACACGAGGTTGCTCGACAGCGGCCGCATCCCGAAGCGTCTGCTGCCGGGAGTCAAGGCGCTGGCCGAGGTTTATGAAACGGTGCTCAAACCCGAGACCGAGCTGGACTGGGTGTTCTTTTCCCCGGCAGCGGAGCTCGTCCCGGGCAAGCGGACCGGAAAGTTCCGGATCGGGAAAGACGAGCTGATCCGGGACGCTTCGGGGAAAAGCAGCATTTCGGTCGAGGACTACGCCGTCGCGATGATCGACGAACTGGAAAAGCCGGTCCATCACCGCGAGCGCTTCACGATCGGATACTGAGCCGAACGGCAGGGATCGCCTGTCTGCGGCCGCCCGAGCCGGCGACGACAAGCGTCCGGAGAGGTCTCGGGCCATTGACTCCAACCGAAGAAAGCTCGGTTTTACCGGCAAGAGGGACCCCGCCCGTGCCGTTCTTCGGGACATCCGCCCCGAAAGAACGGCGCCGACATGCGAAGCGGACAAATATTCAAAAGGGAAAGACTCCGCCCGGGACCGTGCCGGCATATAAACGCCCCGGACAAACGGACGGAATTATACGGTCCGGATCGGAGAAAATCGCCGGCACCGAGAATATCCCGGCCGGCAAGCCCGTCCCTCCCGCCGGCCGCACGGACGGCCGCCGGACCGTCTACAAGTCGTCGTCCGGTACGATCCGTATCCGCAGCACGCTCTCGGTTTCGGAACCTACGGCGTATCGCTCGTCGATCCTCCGCCCGACGAGCCAAACGATATCCCCGCCCGAAACGACAACGAACTGCCGCCGCTTGTCGGGCAGCGAAACCTTGTCGTCGATCAGCATGTCGCTGACCTTTTTCCGCCGCCCTCCCATGCCGAACGGCACGAAAGCGTCGCCCTCGCTCCAGCGCCGGACCGTCAGCGGATAGGAGAGCTTGGCCTCGTCGAGCAGCGCGACGGTCGGAGGCTGACGCAGCTCGTCGATATCGTCGACGTCCGCATGCTCGAACAAAAGCGTACCCCCGCCGCAGGGAATGCGCTCCGTCCGGGGAGTCACCAGACTCTCGCAACTTTCGTCGTCGGGAATCGGCGTGACGATGATCCTGCCCCGGTCGATATAGGCTACGCTGTCTTTGGAAAAGAAGCGCTTGCCCGAGCCGTGCCCCTCGGCGAACGCGCGCCCCAAACTGTCGATCACCTCGCCGTTGAATCCCATGCCCCTCATCAGCTCGAAAATGACGAAGTGCAGCGGCAGCGACGGATCGATCAGACTCATGTCGATCACCGTCCGATCACCCTCGGCACGGACGGCGCGCCGGCGAATCAGCTCGATCCCCCGGTCGATGAAACTCTGGGCCGAGGTCAGCCGCTCGACGTTCGAGGTCATCGTTTCAGTGAACTGAGGGGATATTTCCTTGATCCTCGGAACGATGCCGAGCCGGAACTTGTTGCGCAGGTATTTGGTCGAGGCGTTCGACGAGTCTTCCCGATAAGGAATCTTGTTGGCCAGGGCATAATCGACGATCTCGCGGCGCGTCGAGAAAAGCAGCGGACGGATCAGCCGGCCGTTAGCCACATGGATGCCGGTCAGTCCGCGCAGCCCGGTTCCGCGAATCAGGTTGATGAAAAAGGTCTCGACCGAGTCGTCGGCGTGGTGAGCGATGGCGATCTTGTCGTATCCGTGCTCGTCGCACAGCTTGTCGAACCAGCCGTAGCGGAGCCGCCGAGCGGCCATTTCGACCGAGTCGCCGGTCGCCGCGACCTCGGCCAGCGTATCGAAGCGAATCCCGAAATAGGGCGCTCCGTAACGGGCCGCCTGCTGCTCGACGAGCACGTCGTCCTCGTCGGCCTCCTTGCCCCGAAGCTGGAAATTGCAATGGGCCACGCCGATGCGGTATCCCCCGAGCGCGAAAAGCGAGAGCATCACCATCGAGTCGACCCCTCCGCTGACGGCCAGCAGAATCCGCTCGTCGGCCGTACAAAGCGACCGCTCGCGCACATAGTTGCGGAACTTCTCCTGTAACATATCCTACAACAAGTTGACTTCCATCTCGATCCGGACGCCGAACCGCTCGGCCACGTCGCGCTGCACGGCCCGGGCAAGCCGCATCACGTCGGCTCCGGTCCCCCCGCCGTAGTGAACCAGCACGAGGGCCTGACGGTTGTGGACGCCCACGGGACCCATACGACGGCCTTTCCAGCCGCAGCGATCGATCAGCCAGCCGGCGGCCAGCTTGACGAATCCCTCGCCCGCCTCGTAGCGCGGCATGTCGGGCCAACGGGCCAACAGCTTCGCGGCCTGCTCCTCCGACACGACGGGATTCTTGAAAAAGCTGCCGGCATTGCCCAGCACCCTCGGGTCGGGCAGCTTCGCGCGGCGAATCGCGACCACCGCCTCGCGGATGTTTTTCAGCGACGGCCCCCCGAGTTCGTCGACCCGGCGCGAGACGTCTCCGTAGCGCAAGCGGAACTCGGGACGGCGCGACAGGCCGAACAGCACGGACAGGATCACCGCCCGAGAGCGCAACTCGCGCTTGAAAACGCTGTCGCGGTAGCCGAAGCGGCACTCGGCATTCGAAAGCGCGACGACCCGGTCCTCGTCCGGAAGATAGCACTCGACGCTCTCGATCGTATCTTTCGCCTCGACGCCGTAAGCGCCGATGTTCTGGACCGGAGCGGCTCCGACGCAGCCCGGTATCAGCGACAGGTTCTCGACGCCGCCCAGTCCCCGTCCGACAGCCCAACCGACGAAATCGTCCCACTCGGCTCCGGCCCCCACTCGGACCAGCGCCCGCTCGCCGTCGTCGCCCTCGAGCGTCACGCTCCGGTAGAGGGGATGCAGCAGCGTGCCGCCGTAATCGGCGGTGAAAAGCACGTTGTTTCCGCCGCCGAGCACATACCACGGCTCGCCGGAGGGCATCGAGGCGAACGCCTGTCGCAAGTCATCCGCCGAGGCGAACCCGACCAGCCGGCGGGCCGAAACGTCGAATCCGAAGCTGTTCATCCCGAGCAGCGATATATTCTCCCGCACTTCCATCATACGAGAGACAAACTTACGCATTAAAACAAGATTTGCCAAATCGGGCTCCGTCCGGAGCCGAACGGTCGAAAACGGCACCCTCGAGCTCCGAACGGAACCGTTTTTGCAGAAAATTCGCTAACTTTATTCGTTCTTTTCAACAAACGCACACATGCTCACACCACAGGATATTCGACAGATCGAGGAGCACGGGCTGAGTCCCGAGCAGATCGAACGCCAGATGGAAAGGTTTCGGACAGGATTCCCGTATCTGAACCTGGCCCGCGCCGCCGTCGCGGGCGACGGAATCGTCCGCATGGACGCGAGCGAGGCCGAACGCTGCCGGACGCTGTACCGCAACCGGCGCGACGAACGGCGCATCGTCAAGTTCGTCCCGGCCTCCGGCGCGGCCACGCGCATGTTCAAAAGCCTGTTCGGCTATCTCGAAACGGGACAGGCCGGGCCGGACGTCCGCGAAGTGATCGAGCGGATAGACCGGTTCGCCTTCGCCGACGAGCTGCACAGGCTGACCGGAGGGAGCGGCTCGCCACGCCGGCTGATCGAGGGAATCGTGCGCGACGGGCTAGGATACGGCCGCCTGCCCAAAGCGCTGATCCTGTTCCATAAATATCCCGAAGGCAGCCGCACGGCGCTCGAGGAACACCTGGCCGAGGGAGCGATGTACGCCGTCGGAGCCGGGCGGAGCGTACACATTCATCTGACCGTCTCGCCGGAACACATGCCGCTGTTCGAGCGGCTCGTCGAGCGCGTGAAGCCCGAGTACGAAGCGCGCTTCGGGGTCCGCTACGACATCGGCTATTCGCAGCAGAAGCCTTCGACCGATACGATCGCCGTCAATCCCGACAATACGCCGTTCCGCGAGGGAGGACGGTTGCTGTTCCGGCCCGCCGGACACGGAGCGCTGATCGAGAACCTGAACGAAATCGATGCCGATCTGGTCTTCGTCAAGACCGTCGATAACGTCGTTCCAGACCGGCTCAAGGCCGATACGGTCGCCAGCAAGGAGACGCTGGGCGGACTGCTGCTCTCGCTTCAGGAACAGGCTTTCGAATACTTACGAGAAACGGACGGGCGAGTCGCCGAGAATCCGGACGAGATCGCGGCGTTCGTCACCGAGAAGCTGTGCCGGAAACTCCCGGCCTCGTTCCGCGATATGACGGCCGAGCGGAAGACGCGATACCTGCGCGACATGCTCGACCGGCCGATCCGCATCTGCGGCATGGTCCGCAACGAAGGCGAACCGGGCGGGGGACCGTTCTGGGTTTCCGAGCCCGACGGAGGCGAGTCGCTCCAAATTGTCGAGTCGTCGCAGATCGCCCCCGAGCAGAAAGAACTGATGGCCCGAGCTACGCACTTCAACCCCGTCGACGTCGCATGCGGTCTGAAAAACTACCTCGGACGCCGCTTCGATCTGCGGCAATGGACCGATCCGCAGACGGGATTCATCTCGGAGAAGTCGCAGCGGGGCAGACCGCTACGGGCCATGGAGCTGCCGGGCCTGTGGAACGGCGCGATGGCGCGATGGAATACCGTGTTCGTCGAAGTGCCCGTATCGACCTTCGCCCCCGTCAAGATCGTCAACGACCTGCTCCGGCCGCAGCACCAGAACGAGCCTTAGCAACACGCAAGGCCACCCGACGGCGCCCCCGCAGGACGCGGACCCGCCCCGGCATATGCCGAGGCGCGCTACCCGAAACGGAGACCTCGCCCGGCATCGATCACGGGCACCCGCACGGCGTTACAACGATCCGGACATTATCACAATCTCGCCGCAGCAACCCCGGCATCCACCGGTTCCGACGGAAATGCGACCAGGGACAGCCCAAAGCCCGATACAGAGAAACGGAGCAATCGCCGGAAACGGTCGGACGAATATCCCCAGCAGACCGGGCATTCGCCGGTCGCCGGACGATTCGGCCGATCCGCGCAGCGAGGGGCATTGCAAAGCCGCTCAACAATCGCTACCTTTGTGCAAACGATTCTTTCGATGGCCAAAAGCGGCAAAAAAACGTTCAAGGAAAGCGCGGCGGACTACGCCGCGCTGGCGGCGCGCATCGCGGAGCGCCGCTTCGAGCCGCTCTACCTGCTGATGGGCGACGAGCCCTACTTCATCGACTCGCTGACCGCCCGTCTCGCCGACGCCATCCTGCCGCCCGACGAGCGCGCGTTCAACCAGACGGTCGTCTACGGCAAGGATGCCGACGCCGGAGCCGTCATCAACCTGTGCCGCCAGATGCCGATGACCGGGACGCGCCAGGTGGTGATCGTCCGCGAGGCGCAGAGCCTGCGCAGGCTCGAGCAGCTATCCCTCTACACGGCCTCGCCCTGCGCGACGACGATTCTGGTACTGTGCCACAAGGAGCGCAACATGGACAAGCGCTCCCAGCTCTACAAGCAGATCGCCGGACGGGGCGTCGTCTTCGAGTCGGTGCGCCCGCGCGACTATGAAATCGCCGGGTGGCTCGCGGAATACATCCGGAGCCGGAACTGCACGATCGACGCCAAGTCGGTATCGATGCTCGTGGATCACCTGGGGGCCGACATCGCGAAGATCGCCAACGAAATCGACAAGCTGATGACCTTCCTGCCCGAAAGGACCTCGCGCATCACGGCCGAGCACATCGAGCAGAACATCGGCATCAGCAAGGATTTCAACAACTTTGAACTGACGCGCGCGCTGTCCGAGAAAGATATGGCCCGGGCTCTGCGAATCGCCGACCACTTCGCCCGCAACCCGAAGGAGAATCCGCTGCTGGTAACGCTCAGCACGCTGTTCACGCATTTTCAGAGGATATTCATCGTCAATTACCAGCGATGGCTCTGCCGGCGCAAAGGAACCCCCATGCCGCCCGACGCGGAGCTGGCGCGGATGCTGAAACTATCCTCGGCCTTCTTTTTGAAAGAATACCAGCAAGCGGCTTCGCTCTATCCGAACAGTCAGGTATTCGCCATATTGGGACTGATCCGCGAGTACGACCTCAAAAGCAAGGGGATCGACTCGGGACAAGCGACCGACGGCGAGCTGCTGAAGGAGCTGCTTCTGAAAATATTCGTTCTGCGATGACTTTCATCCTGATCTTCCTGACGGCCGTCGTTTCGGTCGTCTGTTTCGGCAACCGGCGGTGGTTCGACGCGCTGGCGATGATTCCCTACCGGGTGGCGCACGATCGGCAGTGGTACAGGGCCGTCACTTACGGATTCGTCCATGCCGACTACATGCACCTGATTGTCAACATGTTCGTCCTGCTATCGTTCGGACAGTACCTCGAGCGGCTGTTCCGGGCTTACGAGCATGCAGGGACGATAGCCAGCGGCTATCTCGCTTACGGGCTGCTGTATTTCGGAGGGCTGATCGCATCGGTCGCATCGGACATGGCACGCCGCCGCAACGATCCGCGCTACGTATCGATCGGCGCTTCGGGAGCCGTGTCGGCCGTCGTGTTCGCATCGATCTTCTTCAATCCGTGGGGCAAAATCTACTTTTTCGGCATACTGCCCATACCGGGCATCCTTTTCGGAGCGCTATACGTCGGGTACGAGCAATACCTGAGCCGGCGGGGAGGCGACAACGTCAATCACAACGCCCATCTGTGGGGCGCGCTGTACGGCTTTGTCTTTCCCTTGCTGCTCGAGCCTTCGCTGTGGCATGCGTTCGTCCGTAACCTGACTCGATTCTGACGGTTCCCATGAAAAGCGTCTGCCTCAACGGAACGTTCGTCGAACCGGCCGAGCTGGCCGATCCGCTGTCGATGCTGGAGAGGAACCATCTCTACCAGCGCATCCACACGTTCGGAGGCACGGCTCCGTTTCTTTCCGTGCACCTCGAAATCATGGCCCGCGCCCTCGACCGTTTGTACGGCATGCAAACCGACCTGTCCGAGAGCCTGATCGCCGACCGGATCGCCCGACTGCTCGAAATCAACCGGTTCCCGCGACAAAGCGCCTGCGTGACGCTTCGGCTGTTTCCCGAAGGAATCGACGAAGGCTCCGACCGATGCGAATACCTGATCGAGACCGACCGTCCCCTGCTTTATCCGCATTTCGTACTGTGGCACAAGCGTATGATGCTCGACACGGTCCGGTGCGATGCCCCTCACGAAGGATATCCGACCGCCGCCGCGCTGCTTTGCGACCGTTATGCGGAACGGACGGTCCGCCGGCGGGGAGGCGAACTGGCCGTGCGCGAGAGTCGCGACGGCGTGCTGCTCGGCATCGGAGGCGAGCCGCTGCTCATCGTCTCGGGACGGCAGGCGCTCACCACGCCGCTGTCGGCCGGAGCGACCGACTCGACGATGCGCAGGCTCGTACTGGCGGCTTGCAGGCAGGAAGGCATGACCGTTACGGAATATCCGCTCACGCGGCAGATGCTGCTCCGCTGCGACGAAGTGCTGACGGTCGACGTACAGGGGATCGTTCCCGTTCTGGGCTACCGCGACCGCCGCTATTTCAACACGGCGGCCGTCCGGCTCAGCGAGCGGATCAACCGGACCGACATAGGAGCGTACCGGTAAGCGGAACCTGTGAGGACACGGCGGCCATCCGGCATGCCCCAGCGGGCATTCGAGCGCTCCGGGAAGATCCCCGACATGCGACAGGAACCTCTCCGAGACCGTTCTTCAAGACTTTGCGCTTGCTTGTCCTCTCAAGAACCGGACGCTTGCTCCAGCTCCTCCAACAAGACATCCCCCTCGCCGGACGAAAGCACCGGCATCAGGTAACGGCGGTACAACTCGGCCAACGCGTGGAGCTCCTCCTTCCGTCCGGTTTCCCGGTAGCGCGTCGCCAATCGGGCCAAAGCATCCGTATAGACGAACAGGCAACCCGAGATCCGGGGAATATCGGTCGTCGCGACGGACCGCACCTCTTTCAGACGGTCGGACCGCAACAATCTTTCGAGCCGGGGCACATCGGTTTCATGCGCCGTACCCGCCGTGGGAAAAGGCAGCAGGCGCGACACGAGGCCGCCATGGCTGAAGAAACGGTCGAGCCCGGCGAAGAAGAACGGATTGCCCATACGGGAGAAAAAGATCGGGCGCGAGGCGTAATTATCTTCGATAATCTGCAGCATGACCGCCCGCTGCGGACTCAGGTAAGTCCTCGGCCGGGCCTTTTCGTCATTGAGCTTGCCGTTCAGCCGCCCGGAAGCGAAATCGGGCTCGACGGTCCATGTCAGCACGGCGTCCTCGGGTAAGGAAAACTCTTCGCGCAGAGCCTCGGACACGGGTATGCGGACCTCGAGCGTATCCCATTTGAACGGACGCATCTCGAGAATCTGCTCGTCCGACAGCGAAAGGGCAAGAGGGCGCTGCGCCCCTTCGAGTCCGTCGCGCAGATAGCCGGCATACCAAGGACGGTCGGTATAGCCGATCGGCAGAACCGAAACATCCCTCCGATAGCCTTCGTGCAACTGCAGATAGGAGCAGACGTCGAAATCGCCGTTTCCACCGGCGAACAGGATCGCGTCGCGGTCGCAGCCGTCGAGTATGTTGCGCCCCAGCTCGAGCAGCCAGGGCGGATAGGCCCCCTTGAGAAACGCCTTTTCATAGAAGTGCCTCAATCGCTCCAGATTACGCTCGCGCATCGCATGAAACGCGTTCGCACTGCACTCGGCTCCGTAGAAATAGCGGGCGTCGCCCAACGACGGATCGAGCTCCAGCGCCCGGTCCAGATAAGAGAAGACACGCTCGGAGTACGAGAGATCGTATCCCTTGAGCGGGCGGCTGTCGTAGGCCCGGTAATGGCTGAAGAAACCGAGGTAATACCAGCTCTCGGCATCGGTCGGATCGGCTTCCGCGGCACGCTCCATCAGCGCGACCGCCTCGTCGTACCGCTCCTGACGGAAACTCTCGAGCGCCTGCTCCTTCAGTCCTCGCGCCTGTGCCGGCAAGCGAAGAGCAAGCAGCGAAAAAGACAATGCAAGCAATATGGTTCTCATAAGAGAGAGGTTTGACATATCGAACGCGAACAGACCGGAAATCGTATGCCGGAACGCCGTCCATCGCACGGGAGGCGAAACGGCCGGAACCGGGCGAAAGCCATGAAAGCCTCCGTCAGCGCGCATCGCTTTCCCGGGGAAAATGCTTGCCGAAAATCTCATCGATTACGTGAAGCCCCTTACCGGTGGATATGCCCCGGAAGAAACACATCATGATGTAGCGGAACGCTTCGGACATCGAAATCTCGGCCGAATGATAGGTCGAAGGCGAGGTGAAGATCGTCGAGACGGACGCGATCAGGATCGCGGCGGAGAACTCGACGTTGATATCGGGAAAGAAAAGGCCGTCGGCAACGCCTTGCCGAAGCTTCTGCTTCAGTCGTTCGGCCCCCTGGCGATGGCGCTCGGAAGAAATACGTCCGTAAATCTCCGGATAGAAACGCTCCAGATCGTTCATGAAGTTCATATTGACCGTAACCGAGCTCTCCCAGTCCTCGAGCAGAAGCATGAACTCCTCGATGACGTTGCGCGCCGACGCCATCCGCGCCTCATACCGGCGCTCCTGCCGGTCGTAAAAGTGCTCGACACAAGTCTGGATCAGCGACTCGCGGTCGCCGAACAGCTCGTAGATCGTCCGCTTGGAAACGCCCAGTCGGGACGCGATGTCGTCCATGCGAACCGACTTGACTCCGTAGCGGACGAACAGATCGGTCGATTCCGCAATGATCCTATCCCTTGAAAGCATGATACAGTCGTTATACTCCGGTACAAAGATAGGGAGAAAACTGTAAAAACGAAAAAAGTTTTAAAGTTTTCTTTCGCGCGGAAACTCTACCGGCATTCGCAGGCAATGGAAACGGCTTTCGGAAACTTACAGATAGCTGGAGTTGTCCCAGCAATGAGTGCACAGCTCCTCCTTGGGCAGGCCGATCGCCCGGACCAGATCTTCCAGACGCTGGAAACGAAGCGTGTCGGCTCCGATTCGCCGGCGCATGACCTCTACCATAGCGGCATGTTTCGGGCTGTCCGGATCGGCATATTGGCGCAGCAGCTCCTCGGAAAACTCCTCGGTTCCCTCCAGTTCCTTGATCACGCGGCGCGTGAACAGGTCGAACGTCGAGCGCGATGTGGAGAAGTTGAGAAACACGCAGGGATAGACCAGCGGGGGACAGGCGATCCGGATGTGCAATGCCCGGGCGCCTACCTCGGTCAGCTTGACGATGTTGTCCTTGAGTTGCGTGCCCCGCACGATCGAGTCGTCGAGCAGCACCATGCGGGAACCACGGATGAAAGCCTCGTTCGGAATCAGTTTCATCTTCGCGACCAGATCGCGCATTTTCTGGTTCTGAGGCATGAAACTGCGAGGCCATGTCGGCGTATACTTGACGAACGCGCGCTTGTAAGGCAAACAACGGCTGTTGGAGTAGCCGATCGCATGGCCGACGCCCGAGTCGGGCACGCCGGCCACCAGATCGATGTCGCGCACGTCCTCGTCGCGGCGGGCCAGCGCGCAACCGCAGCGATAGCGGGCATCCTCGACGTTCACGCCCTCGTAGCACGACGAAGGGTAGCCGTAATAGACCCACATGAACGAACATATCTGCTTGCGCTTGCCCCCCGGCGTGATCTCGCGCATACCGTCGGCCGTTATGAACAGCGTCTGTGCCGGTTTCAACTCGGTCTCGACACGGTAATCGAGGTTCGCGAAAGCCGAGCTCTCCGTAGCTATCGCATAGCCGTCGCTCCCTCGGCCGACAACCACCGGCGTGCGGCCGTACTTGTCGCGCGAGGCATAGATACCGTCCGAAGTCAGGATCAGCATCGAGCACGACCCTTTCACCTTGCTCTGCACCAGCTCAATTCCCTCGCGAAAGGAGTCGCCCAGCGATACGAGCGTAGCGACCAGCTCGGTCGGGTTGATCCGCGAAGCGGACAGCTCGGCGAAGTTCAGCCGGCGACCGAGCAGCTCCCGTGTCAGCTCTTCGAGATTGTCGATACGCCCGATGGCCACCAGCGAGAAACGGCCCAGATGCGAGGTAAGCGTGATGGGCTGCGACTCCATGTCGCTGATGATGCCGATCCCCTGCCGCGAGCCCTCGAAGCGGGGCAGATCGTCCTCGAACTTGTTGCGGAAATAGGCGTTCTCCAGCGAATGGATGGTCCGCACGAAGTCCTTCCCGTCGTAAAAAGCCATGCCGCCGCGCTTGGTGCCCAGATGCGAGTGATAATCGGTGCCGTAGAAGACGTCAGCTACGCAGTCCCGCTTCGAGACACAACCGAAAAAGCCGCTCATACAGTCAGATTTTTGCGCAAAGATAGCGTTTCGGGGCCGAATTGCAAACGCGGCCGTCATTTAAAATCGGCCGAAAAGCCGGGCTATTCCGTCGCCCGGCCTCCTCGCAGGACAGCGGAGCGGGAAAGGAGCGCACATCTGTCCGAGCCCGCCGGGACAGGAAGCGTTTTTCCCGTCCCGACGCGAAAAGCGCGCGAACGCCCCGGCCCAGCGGGAGCAAACGCAAATCCGGGCGCCGGTAACCGGCGCCCGGATTTCGAGAATAGCCGGCGTTCCGGCCGCTCCGAGTCCGCCTCCGCACCGGACCCGACCGCTCAAAAACATCCGACGGAACGACCAAAAAGACATCCGACGGCCTGCGCGCCCCGCCGAGACACCAAAGCCCGACGGCGACCTTCGCAAAAGCGCCTACTTGACCGACGAGCGCCCGACCTTATAGCCGCGGATAGCGAAATAGATCATAAACAGATAGCCCGGAGCGAGAATCAGGTACGGCAGGTGACGATTCCCGATCGCGTCGGCCCAAGCTCCGTAAAGCATCGGCATGATGGCCCCGCCGGCGATACCCATAATCAGGATGGCCGAGGCGAGCTGGGTATACTTGCCCAAATTCTCGATGGCCAGCGGCCACAGGCTCGGCCACATCAGCGAATGCGCGAAGCTCATCAGCACGATGAAAACGATCGACGTAATGCCCGACGTGAGCAGCGCTCCCGCCAGAAACAGCAGCGCGAGCGTCAGGCATGCGATGAACGCCTTGCGCTGGGAAACGTACTTCGGAACGAGCACAATACCGATCAGGTAGCCGATCGTCGTGGCCACCAGACTGCATATGCCCAGCTTCGTCGCCACGTCGCCCGACAGTCCCTGAGACTCGCCGTAAAGCGGCAGCGTATCGATCGCGACGACCTCGGCGCCCACGTACAGGAACAGGCTGACCGCCCCGAGCCAGAAATAGGGATAGTCCAGCAGCGAGCGGCGCTCATGACCGGCCTCCTCGCAGTTCGACTCGACGTCGATCTCGGGCAGCTTCGCCGCGAACCGGATCACCAGCGCGAGCAGAATCAGCACGACCGTGATGCATACATAGGGCACGATGATCTTCTCGGCAAGCACATGCAGCTCGGCAATCTTATCGGCGCCGGTCAGACCGGCGATCTTGGCCGATATTCCCTCGATGTCCGAGAACAGGAAGCGGCTCAGCAGGAAGATACCGGTCATGCCGGCGATCTTGTTGCAAACACCCATGATGCTGATGCGTTGCGCGGCGCTCTCGATCGGGCCGAGAATCGTCACATACGGATTCGAGGCGGTCTGCAGCAGCGCGAGCCCGGTCCCCTGCAGGAACAGTCCGAGCAGGAACAGCGCGTAGCTGCGGTCCAATGCGGCCGGAATGAACAGAATCGAGCCGACGGCCATGGCCAGCAATCCGTAGGACATGCCCCGGACGAACCCGCTGCGACGCAGCACCCACGACGACGGAATGGCCATGACGAAATAGGAGATATAGAAAGCGAACGTCACGAAATAGGCTTGGAAATCGGTGAGTTCGCATATTTGCTTCAGAAACGGAATCAGCACGCTGTTGATCCATGTGACGAAGCCGAAGACGAAAAAGAGCGCACCTATCACGTAGATGCTTCTGGCTGCGGAATTGTTTTTCATTCTATTCAGTTCAGATTAGGTTTTGCGAAATTTTTAGAGTTTGAATTGCTTGTCGTCGATATACGAGTCCTTGTAGCCGAGGAAATAGAGAATTCCGTCGAGTCCGACCGTCGAGAGCGACTGGCCGGCCGTCGCCTTGACCTTCGGCTTGGCGTGGAACGCAATTCCCAGACCGGCGACGCTCAGCATCGGCAAGTCGTTGGCCCCGTCCCCGACGGCGATCGTCTGCGCGATGTCGACGTTCTCGACCTGCGAGATGAGCTTCAGCAGCTCGGCCTTGCGCTTACCGTCGACGATATCGCCCAAATAGCGGCCCGTCAGCTTGCCGTCCTCGATCTCCAGTTCGTTGGCATAGACGTAGTCGAAGCCGTACTTGCGGCGCAGATAATTTCCGAAATAGGTGAAGCCGCCCGACAGAATGGCCGTCTTGAACCCGAGACGCTTGAGCACGTGCATCAGCCGGTCGAGCCCCTCGGTAAACGGCAGGCGCTCGGCGATGTCGGCCATGACCGACTCGTCAAGCCCCTTGAGCATCGCCACGCGGCGGCGGAAGCTCTCCGCGAAGTCGATCTCGCCGCGCATCGCGCTCTCGGTGATCGCGCGCACCTCTGCTCCGACACCGGCACGCTCGGCCAGCTCGTCGATCACCTCGGTCTCGATCAGCGTCGAGTCCATGTCGAAGCAGATAAGCCGGCGCGAACGGCGGAACATGTCGTCCTTCTGGAACGATATGTCCATGCCCAGCTCGGTAGACAGTTGCAGAAAGCGCGACTGCATACCCTCCTTGTCGTGAGGATTCCCTCGCACCGACAACTCGATGCACGACTTGGGAGCCCGCGCGTTCTCGTCGAGCGAAACACGGCCCGTCAGGCGCAGGATCGAGTCGATATTGAGTCCCTGCTCGGCCACGACGCGCGTTACGGCGGCGATTTGCTGGGCCGTCAGCTTGCGGCCGAGCATGGTAATGATGTAGCGGTTCTTGCCCTGCATGCCGACCCACTGCTCGTATTGCTCGACGGTGATCGGCTGAAAGCGTATCTGAATGCCGAGCTCGTAGGCCTTGAACAACAGATCCTTCATGATATCGCCCGAGCGGATCGAGTCGGTCTTGAACAGAATGCCCATCGAGAGGGTCTGGTGGATGTTGGCCTGACCGATATCCAGAATCGCCGCGTCGTAGCGCGCGAGGATGTCGGTCAGCGAGGAGGTGAGGCCGGGCTTGTCCTCGCCGTGAATATTGATCTGAATAACTTCGATATCGTCGTTTTCCATGCCTTTCGGTTCTGCGCCTGCGAGCGTCTCTCGCAAGCCGCCCGCCGTTTCGGTTACAATGTTTGCAAAGTTATCAAACTTTTCGGCAATTGCCGACGCTCCACGCAAGAAAAACGCCGCTCCCGCACGGCAGCCGGTCTTCCTTGCAGGCAAAACGCCCGCCGTCCGGCTTTCCGGCAACGCGGCCTCGCAGCAAAATACCGGCCGAACGCTTTTCTGAAACGGCCGAGACCGAGCGGACAAGAGCGAGTCCCGCTCGGGCCCTCCGCCACGGAAGGGGAAACGGATTTGCGTAGAACAGCCGTCGCCTACTCCTGCGACGGATCGTCCTTGCCGCGACGCGCCAGCAGGCGGTACTCGACCGGCGTCATCGACGTGCGCCGCTTGAAAAAGATCGAGAAGTACTCCGGATTGTCGTACTTGAGGCTGAACGAAATCTCCTTGATCGGACGCGACGTAGTCGTCAGCAGCCGTTTGGCCTCGTTGAGCTTCAGCTCCTGCATGTACTGGGCGGGAGACGTCCCGGTAAACTCTTTGAACGCCTTCCGGAAGCCCGAGTAGCCCGTATGCAGGCGGTCGGCCACGTCCTTGGCCGACAGGTTGTCGTATATGCCCTCGCGCATGATGACCTTCGCCTTGTTAATCCGGCCGATCACGTCCTCATCGACGAACTCGCGGGTGCGGTGGCGGTAGTACATCAGCCCGAGCATGTGCATCACGATGCCCGACAGCGCCTGCTGAAAGCCGGAGCGCTCCTCGTCGGCGATCTCGACCGCCTTGATATAGAGGTCGACGATACGCTCGTTGAGCCCGATGCTGAACACCGGCGCCTGATTCAGGAAAAAGCCCTCGGCGACGATACGGTCGATCGTGGCGCCCTTGAAACCGATCCAATACTCCTTCCACCCGCAGTTGGCGAACGGCTTGTAGGTATGCCAGACGCCGGGAAACAGGAAAAACATCTTGCCTTCGGTGATCAGCTGCGACTCGCGGTCCTCGCCGTAGGTGAAAATGCCCTCGCCGTCGGTAATGTACAGCAACTGATACTCGCTCAGCACGCGACCCTCGTCGACGTCGAAACAGTAGCCCTGCGGATGCCCCTCGGGCGGATAGCTCTGCTCGGCCGAAATGGTCTGACATCCGACGCCGGTCACGGTCAGTCCCCAGAGCTCGTCCTCCTCGGTCGAGATCAGATATCGGACTTCGTTATGCAGGTCGGCGGCGCTCATCGGACAGCATGTTTCAAACGGAGATTAGGCAAAGATAGCAAAAAGAAAAATTCCCGGAACATTTTTACCGCGTCGAGCCGGACAGCCCCGACAGACATTCCGCTTTCGGCACGCTCCGCGCAGGAACGAGCCCCGCAAACGCACGGCATGGGCCAACGCGGATCGATCGGCCGGACAGACCTCGTACCAGACGCAATGCCGGATGCCGTACTTATCGTACCGGTCGCGGGGACGAGCCGGATCGTCGCGCAGGGAGCAGAAGTCGAAACGCTCGAGCCTCTGTCCGCCGTGCTCGCCGACCCTCGGTATGCCGGCCGTACAGGTCGTGACAGGTATCGTATCGCCGACAGCAAAATCGCGCGGACGGCTCTGCGAGCCGCATCCGGCGAGCGCCGACGGTTCGATCAGCCTATAAGCTCCGGCCTCATACGAGAACCCGCTGCGAACGGAGCAAAACGGAAGCCGGACGCCAATCCGCACGCTGCCGGGACCGACAGCCTCGACAGAAAAGCGACCCGCAGCAGCATGTCCGAGTCGGGAAGGCGCACCGAGCAGCGACATCAGATCGCGCGATACGAACTCCCCGTCGCGGCAGGAGACCTCGGCCACGCTGCAACTTTTCCCGCCGACGTCACCGCTCAGCACGACACGCAGGTAGCCCAAGTCCTGAAACTCGAGCACCTCGCCCGATTCGCTGCCGGCATGCTCAGGCGACCCTCAGCGGCACTCGATCTCCGGAAGCGAAAGAGACCGGACACGCCATGCAAAGCAATCCTGTTCTTTTCATCTCAAGACGAGTTTTCCAGAAGCGCATATGAACGAATACACGCGAAATATCCCCTATAAAACAAAACGGGGCGGCCGCCGTGCGACGACCGCCCCGGAATGCCTCCGGCGGACCGCTATGCGCAGGCTATCCGATCCGGCTCAACCCCTGCCAACTGATATGATGCTCGGTTATGCCGATCTCGTCCATCCAGCGGCGGGTGTCGAACGTTTTGAGGTTGTGCGTATTGATACCCGTCCCGTTATCGTTGTTCCAGACCCAAGTCGGCGTGGGCCACAGACAGGCGCGGAAACGGATCGACTTATAGAACTCTTCGCTGCATCCCTGCTGGCCGTGATGGGCCATCTGCAGATAATCGCAGTCCAGATCATCGCGGTATGGGCCGGCCAGCACCTTGTCGCCGCACTCGACGCCCGCGTCGCCGAGGAAAACGACCGACTTGTCGCGGTCCCAGGCCCGGATGATCGTACTCGAATTGTTGTAGGGGTTGGTTCGGAACTCCTCGTTGGTCACGCCCAGCACTTTCAGGCCCAGCCCGTCGATCTTCAGCGCCAACCCTGGCTCGCGCAGATCGACCACCTCGGTCGCGGCCGGATCGAGCCGGTCGAGCTCGGCATAGAACTCGCGGGCGTACGAATCGTAGGGATGCTCGGCGGAAAGCAGCGAGTCGGAAAATCGGGAGTGATAGATCTTTTTGATCTTCAGATCGCCGGGCTTCTTCAGAATTTCCGTCAGAGCGCCCATGTGATCGTTGTGGGGATGGGAAATGAACCATGCCTCCACCTCGTTGCCCAGCGCGGCGAGAAACCCTTTCAGGAAAAGCGTCTCGTCCTTCATACCCCCGTCCATTACGACCAGACGTCCCCCGTCGGTCTGCAGCACATAGGAGTTGCCGATCGTATCGACCTGCGAGGGAAGCTGCCACAACGTGAAGCCCGGCTTTCCCGTCCCCCTGCCCCTGCCCGACAAAGCGACCGGGAAAACGGTCGCAACGGCCCCCCCGAGCAGCGTGACGCGCAAAAAGTCTCGTCTTTTCATATCGCTTATCGTTTTAGATTAATAGGTTTCCGGCTCAATTTTCGGAACTCTCCTCGATATTGGGCTGCTCGAGCCCGTACCCCTTGATGCGGTCCTCGCGGCGGAGCAGTAGCGCGAACACGATCGACAGCACGCCGAAGCCCGCGAAGATCATCATCGGCAGCGTATAGTCGTAGCTCGTGGACTCGATCCCGTCGATCATTATCGTTCCACTGACGCAATAGCGGTCGAGCACGTAGCCGATCAGCATCGGGACGAACGACAAGCCCCAATTCTGTATCCAGAAGATCATCGAGTACGAAGTACCCAGCATCCGGTACGGAATGATCTTGGGCACCGAGGGCCACATCGCGGACGGAACCAGCGAGAAAGCCGCGCCGAGCAGGACGATCAGCACGACGGCGATCCAGCTGCTCGTAAGCATCGGGATCGAGAAAAGCACATGCACGATCACCAGCAGCGCCGAGCCGATCAGCATGATCGTCGCGCCGCGCCCCTTGCGGTCGTAGATACTGCCGAACAGCGGCGTCAGCAGCACGTTGCCGAACGGCAGCAGCGCCGGGATCGAGCCTGCGAACTCGGGCGAGACGTGGAACTTCTGGATCATCAGCTCGGTAGCGTACTTCAGAAACGGAAACACGGCCGAGTAGAACAGTACGCAGAGAATCGTAACGTACCAGAACGCCTTGATGCGGGCGATCCGGAAAATGTCGGAGAAGCGGAATTCTTCCTCGTCGGTCTTCTCGTTGTCGAGCGGATGCTCCGTTTCCATTTCGCGGTCGTAACGGCGGTCCATCACGCAGAACACCAGGAACGACAGCAGCCCGATGCAGAACATGATCAGGCAGACCAGCAGCGGAGCGCCCGGGCTGCCCATCGCGCGGGCGAACGGGAGCGAGCCGAACATCGCGATCGCCGTGCCGATGCGCCCCGCAGCGACGTTCAACCCCAAGGCCAACGCCAGGGCTTTCCCCCGGAACCACTTGACGACGACCTTGTTGGCCGTAATGCCGACCATTTCGATGCCGACGCCGAATATCGCGAAGCCGAGCGTCGCGTACAGCACTTGCGACTTGAGCGAAAACACTTGCCACGAGCCGATGCTCAACGACGTCACCGCCCCTCCGAAATCGGTCGAAACGGCCCAATACTTGAGCAGCGAGCCCGCGATCATCAGCCCGACCGAAAGCACTCCCGTGAAGCGGGGACCTTTCTTGTCGAGGATCATCCCGCCGAAAATAAGCATCAGCAGGAAAATGTTGAACCAGCCGTAGCCGCTGGTAAAAACGCCGTAGTCGGTACTGTCCCAGCCGAGCTGCTGCTCGAGCATCGTCTTGAGCGGGGCCATCGCGTCGGTCATGACATAGCCCGTCAGCATCGTGAACGATACCAGACCCAGCACCGCCCAGCGGGCGGCGGCCGAGTCGGCGATCTTCTTGCGTAAATACTCTACCATTCGATTCGTTTGAGTTAATAATTCGTCATCGGACGGACCGCCCGCGCTCAGCAGAGGCGCACAAGGTCCGTCGTTGCTCCGGCCCTACTGGGCCCGGCCCGGCGGCTGGCCGTAAATCCTCAGTACCTTGTATGCGTCAGCCACGCCCAGCTCGCCGGCCTTGCTCATGTCGAGACATCCTTTGCGGGTATCCTTGAGATATATCTGGATCAGCCCCCGGTTATAGTAGGCCTCGCCGAACGACGGATTCAGCTCGATCGCCCGCGTATAGTCTTCGATCGCCTCGGGCATCCGGCCCGAAAGGCAGAGCAGATTGCCCCGGTTATAGTAGATATAGGCGAAGTCGGGCAGTAGCTTGGCCGCCTTGTTCAGATCGGCGATCGCCTCGTCGTAGTCGTATACGCGGTCGGAGCGGGTCTTCAGCCGGCTGCTCGGATCGCTGTCGACGGCGATCCGCTGGTAGCCGTTGTCGATCGACGAGATGAAGTCGATCATCTCGCTCTGCGTCGTACTGCGGTTGATATACAGGAACGGGTTCGACGGATTGCGGTCGATCGCCGCCGTGTAGCTCGCGATGGAGCTCGTGTACTGACGGATCAGCGACTGCGAGACGCCGCGCAGGAAATAGGCCTGCCACGAGTCGTCACCGCCGCGCAGCCGGTCGACGAAAGCGGCGTCGATCACGAACAGCGTGTCGGCGGGCAGATCGCTGTCGCGGTTGACCCAGCGCAGCCCCCGGTCGCCGACGTCGCGGAGGAACTGCTCGGACTGCTCGACGTAATACTGTCCCGGAAGGTTGGGGCGCGGAAGCGTGTCGGCGGTCATCAGCGAGAACTTGAACATCGGCAGCAGCGCGATGTTGCCGGTCTTGGCGTTCAGGCTCTCGTACCGGTTGCCGGCGAACTCGCTCTCGAACGACAGCAGCTGATTGAAGCGGCGGCTCGTGTCGGCATAGATCGAGAACGTGCTGTCGTTGAGTTTCGAGCGATACTCGGCGATCTTGCGCTCGGCCGTCTGCTTGTCCGAGCGGGACCCCTCCAGATCGTTGGTCATATAGCGCAGCGACGAGCGCCCCAGATAGGCGTTCGCGAAGTCGGGATAGAGCTCGATCGCGCGCGAATAGTCGCGGATCGCGGCCTCGTAGTCGCCCAGCTGAGCGTACAGCGCGGTTGTAATAGACCAGCACGTTGTTCGGCGAGTAGAACGCCACCCGGTTATAGTCGTCGAGCGCCCGGTTATAGTCGCCGATCTGCGTTCGCAGGATCGCCCGGTTGAAATAGGTCAGCGCATTGGTCGAGTCGAGCGCGATGGCTCGCGAAAAGTCTTCGATCGCCTGCACCGGGCGCTTCGTGCTCGAGTAGACCATGGCCCGGTGGAAATAGGAAGGAACGTAAGTCGAGTCGTAGCCGACCGCCTTGTCGAAATCGGCCAGAGCCAGGTCGTACTTCTTCTGCGCCATGTAGAGTGCGCCCCGGCGGTTGTAGCCCGCCGGATCGAAGTAATTCGTCCGGATCGCCGTATTGTAGTCCTCCAGCGCTCGGGTCGTGTCCTTCAGATAAAGGTAGCTCGTACCCCGGTTGATATAGGCGTCCGAGACCTTGTTGTCATAGCGGATAAACGTGTCGAAATCCTCGATCGCCTTCTCGAACTGCTGGCTCAGCAGGTAGGTGACGCCCCGGCTGTAATAGGGCCCCGGCAGATCGGGACGCAAGTCGATCGCTTCCTGAAAATCGCGCAGCGCGTCGTCGTAATTGCCCATGCGCATCCGCGTGATGGCCCGGTACTGGAACGCGGTGGTGAAAACGGGATTCTTCCGGATCGCCTCGCTGAAATCCTGGTCGGCGCCGATCAGGTCGTCGAGGTTGTACTTCGCGATGCCTCTCAGGAAATAGCCCTCGTAGGCGGTAGAGTCGGCCCTCAGCAGAATGTTGAGCACCTCGATGGCGTCGCGGTACTTGCTTTCGATCAGGAAGCTCCTCCCTGCGTAGAAAAAATAAGCCTTGTTGAGCTGAGCCTGCGCGCGATACCCCGGCAGCCAAGCCGCCAGCACGAGCAGGAGCAGGAAGATTTTACGCATGCGCGACACGGTTTAGGGTGCTAAGTTAACACTTTTGGTCCGAAATTCCGACCGGAATCCGTTAAAAATAACGTTCCGCCGCCCCGCTTAGTATGATTCTCCCGGAACGAGCGGCGCACGGACGAAATTCGGAGCCGACTTGTTTCCTGTTAATAAAAAGTTGCGTACCTTTGACTGCAATTTTGCGCTTTAACCTGTTTTTGAACACTCGCATGAAAAAAGTAGATGTTGTTTTAGGCTTGCAATGGGGCGACGAGGGAAAAGGGAAAGTCGTGGACGTGCTCACTCCCGCCTACCGGGTGATCGCCCGGTTCCAAGGCGGCCCGAACGCAGGGCACTCCCTCCACTTCGAGGGCAAGAAGTATGTGCTGCACACGATTCCCTCGGGTATTTTCCGGGACGGCTCGGTCAACGTCATCGGCAACGGCGTGGTAATCGACCCGGTCATCCTCTCCGAAGAGATCGCCGGTCTGGAAGCCGACGGAGTCGACGTGCAGGGCAAGCTGCTGATCTCAAAGAAAGCGCATCTGATCCTGCCCACGCACCGCGCGATCGACGCGGCGTCGGAAGCGGCCAAGGGAAAGACCAAAATCGGATCGACGCTCAAAGGCATCGGTCCCACCTATATGGACAAAACGGGACGCAACGGTCTGAGAATAGGGGATATCGTATCGCCGGAATTCGGGGAACGGTACGGGCGGCTGAAGGAAAAGCACCTCGGACTGCTCCGCCAATACGATTATCCGGTCGACCTGACCGACTACGAGAAAAAGTGGTTCGAGGGGATCGAGAATCTCAAGCGCTTCCGGCTGATCGACAGCGAGCATGCGGTGAACCGCCTGCTCGACGAAGACAACACGATGCTGGCCGAAGGAGCGCAGGGCTCGATGCTGGACATCGATTTCGGCACTTATCCCTTCGTCACGTCGTCGAACACGGTCTGCGCCGGCGTCTGCACCGGTCTG
>CABUJP010000024.1:0-23521 GCA_902491835.1 uncultured Alistipes sp.
GCTACGCTGGCCGACTTCTCGATGACGTTCTACGGCGCTGACGGTAACGAAATATCGACCAACAGCGACTTCAAGAGCATTCCCATCCGCCGTAACTACCGCACCAACGTATCCGGCAACCTGCTGACCAAGCAGGGCGATATCACCGTCAAGATCGATCCGGAGTTCTACACGCCCGAATACGACGTGGACGGTGACGCCGTCGCCATTGAGTTGACAACTGCGGGTACCTTGAACGACCGTCTAGACGAACTGGCAGAGGCCACCGGTATCCGTATCGCCGGGCCGATGAATGCCTCGGATCTGAGCGCCATTCAAAAATTGCTCAAACCTAAGGACGGCAAGGATGCTCCGTTGGAGACGCTCGATTTGTCGCAGGCGACCGGTCTGAAGACCAACGTTGCCGTTTCACCCGATGGCAGTAGCTCTACCTATAAAAACAATACGTTGAAAACCATCGTTCTGCCCGAAGGTATTACGTCGATCAAGACATGGGCGTTTGCCGGATTTTACGCTTTGACCGAAATCAATATCCCTTCGACCGTAAAAACCTTAGCTCATTCTGCATTCCGTAACTGCCGGAGTCTGGAAAGCGTTACGCTGCCGGAAGGGATTACGGAAATCCCCACGAATTGTTTCTGGAATGCGACCCAGTTGAAGACGGTCAATATTCCCTCTACCGTCAGGGAAATAGCGGACGGCGCATTTTCCTTTGCCGCCCTCGAGGGCGATCTGGTCTTCGGTGAGAATCTGGAAGCCATCGGAGGCAGCGCTTTCTACCAATGCAAGATCACTTCGGTCGATATGTCGAAAACGAAGATAACCAAATTGGACGGCATGATGAATACTTTCGCCGAGTGTTCGGAACTTACGCGACTTGTATTGCCTCCGGCCCTTACGGAGATCGGAACGACGGCATTCAGCGGGTGCCCTATCGAGACCATCGACCTGCCCGCCACCGTGACGAAGATAGCCAGTAATTCTTTCTCATGGGGTAAGGCAAAGACCGTGATCTGCCGGGCGACGGTTCCGCCCACGCTAAGCGGTAAGATATATCCGTCCCAAACGGAAACCGTGCTGAAAGTTCCGGCAACAGCGATCGATGCCTATAAGGCTACTGAAAACTGGAACACCGAAGGATTCAAGGCTATCGAAGCGATTGAAGAGTAGAGTGTTCGTGAAAGTAACGGTATCCATGCGGGCTTGTACTATGTACAAGCCCGCATTGTTTTCTCTCAATGCTTCCATATCGGCTTCGTCTCGGGAAAATGCGTTTTTCGGATGCCTCGAACGAAACACCCTGGCATTATAACGCCATGCACAAGATGACTGAAAAAGTAAAGCTATGTTAGTAGAGCCTTTAAAACTTGTAAAGTCCATTCAGGACGACCTCGCAAATTCGGAAAGTTTTTTCAGGACAAGTCACACTTTATCAAATTACAGAACTACAGTCGTAGCCGATACTACAATTGCAGCCTTGTAATCAAGGAGAATTACAGTCCTACAGCACTCCAGCCGCACCAGCACGTGTAACGGAATGGAAAGCGAAAGCAGACGCATTCATTCCTACAAAGACCGATTAACATAGCGCAAGCCTCAACAATCAGGGGATCGGGCCGTCCGATCCCTTATTTTTTGGTGTTCGGTATTGCTCCGTAAAACTCCGCAAATCGATGGTTATGCAGGTGCAAAACCCCGGTAAAAAGGATAAGATCATCCCCGGTATGATGTTCGCCGATATGGTTGAACGGGTGGAGTAATTACGCAAATTAGGCACTATAAAAAACAACGATAAAACAACCGAGATTCAATCGAAAAACAACCGGCCCAAACAAGCAATGAAAATGAGAATGAAAAAATAAAACTCTCTGACGAGAGTAAAGAAAGCGCGGACAAGCCGCGCAAGCGCCGCCGGCTCTCGCCAGCGTCGCCCACCCCCGGCAGAGGCATATTTTGACGGAACCGGCGACCCCGTAGAGACCGAAGCCGCCGCAATGCCCGTTTGGGGCCCAAAAGATTGCGAAATTTCGATTATCTATCCCGCTGCATTTGTACCACCCGCAACGAGAAGATACCTTAAAACGGCCTATTTCGAATTTTTCGTTCGGCGAGGAAGATTTCCCCCAGTTGAGGGGCGAAAATCGGCATATCGATCTGCGATGCTCCGGTATTCGACAAACGGGTAGATACAAAACAGCAAGTATCGAAATTTTGAAACTCTATCGATGCCCGGTCGGCGAGATCAAAAAGGCCGATTTGTGTGTAAATGTGTGCCGAAAAAGTAAAGAGAGTTACGGAATTGTCTCGTAACTCTCTGATTTTTTTTGGTGGAAGCACAGGGATTCGAACCCCGGACCCTCTGCTTGTAAGGCAGACGCTCTGAACCAGCTGAGCTATGCTTCCTTCTTCGTGCAACCCGTTGTTTCCCGATTGCGAGTGCAAAGATAGGTAAAATATTTTTACTTCCAAATATTCGCCCGCTTTTTTCTCTTTTTCTCATGAAAATCGTCGCCTGTTTTTCCATGGTCGCTCCGCTGCGGGCGGACCGGTTGTCTGTATCTGTGTTCGTGGACCGCATGAAATGCCGGCGGAGAGAACGGTTCTGCTTTCGCGCGCCGACCTGTTCGTCAAGGTCTGTTCGTCGAGACTGCGGAGGCGGATTTCCCGGCGACGGTCCCGGTGGGCCAGGCCCGATACCTCGGAGCGGGCCTGGCTTCGGCTGACTCGTTTGGAACGGCTTATGTTTAGCTCCGAGGCGTCCCGTCGGTTGCTCGATTTCAGGTATTTTCAGATAGCGCGATGCCCCGGTTCAAAGCCGGGGCATCGCGCCGCTTTCGGATTCTTTCCCCGTTGAGAGGGGAAGCGGGACGCTATGCGTGCTGCTGCGGCTCGCGGACCGACAGCGACAGCTCGTCGAGCTGGGCATCGGACACGGTCGAGGGCGAGTCGATCATCGTGTCGCGTCCCGAGTTGTTCTTCGGGAAAGCGATGTAATCGCGGATCGAGTCTGCTCCTCCGAACAGCGCGCACCAGCGGTCGAACCCGAAGGCGATGCCCCCATGGGGCGGAGCGCCGTACTTGAAAGCGTTCGTCAGGAAGCCGAACTGCTTCTCGGCCTCTTCGGCCGTGAAGCCCAGCACGCGGAACATTTTCTGCTGGAGCTCCGAGTCGAAAATACGGATCGAGCCTCCGCCGACCTCGACGCCGTTCACGACGAAATCGTAGGCGTTGGCGCGGACGCGGCCCGGGTCGGTGTCCATCAGTGCGAGGTCCTCGCTCTTGGGCGACGTGAAGGGGTGGTGCATCGCATAGTAGCGCTGCGTCTCGTCGTCCCATTCGAGCAGCGGGAAATCGACGACCCACAGCGGCGCGAACCGGTCGCGGGGACGAAGTCCGAGCCGCTCGCCCATTTCCAGCCGCAACTCGCACAGGGCCGATAGCGTGCTCTTCTTCGGGCCGCTCAGAATCAGCAGCAGGTCGCCCGGCTTGGCTCCGCATCGGGCGGCCCACCGGGCCAGGTCCTCCTGTCCGTAGAACTTGTCGACGCTCGACCGGTAGCTGCCGTCCGCCTCGCAGCGCACGTAAACCAAGCCCTTGGCTCCGATCTGGGGGCGCTTGACGAATTCGGTCAGGGCGTCGAGCTGCTTGCGCGTGTATCCGGCGCAGCCCTCGGCACAGATCGCTCCGATGTACTCGGCCGAATCGAATACGCCGAATCCTTTGCCCCGGGCCTCTTCGCTCAGGTCGTTGAACGTCATGCCGAAGCGCAGGTCGGGCTTGTCGGAGCCGTATTTCTCCATGGCCTCGGTCCAGCCGATGCGGGGGAAAGCTTCGGTGAATTCCTTGCCCAGAATCGTCCGGAACAGGTACTTGGCCAAATCCTCGAATACGTTCAGGATGTCCTCGCGGTCGACGAACGACATCTCGCAGTCGATCTGTGTGAACTCGGGCTGGCGGTTGGCCCGCAGGTCCTCGTCGCGGCCGGCGACCATCAGCAGCTGCTTGAAAGTCTGCGGAGACTGCGGCAGCGCGTAGAACTCGCCCGGGTTCATCCGCGACGGCACGATGAAGTCGCGCGCTCCCTCGGGCGTGGACTTGATCAGGTAGGGGGTCTCTATCTCGAGGAATCCCCGGCTGTCCAAAAAGTTGCGTATCTCGTGAGCCATCCGGTGACGCAGCATCAGCGCGTTGCGGAGCGGGTTGCGCCTCAGGTCCAGAAAGCGGTATTTCATCCGCAGCTCGTCGCCTCCGTCGCTTTGGTCCTCGATCGTGAACGGCGGAGTTATCGAGCCGTTCAGTACGTCGAGGCTTTCGAGGACGACCTCGATTTCGCCGGTCGGTATCTTGGCGTTCTTGGATGCCCGTTCGACGACGCGGCCCGTTGCGCGGATCACGTATTCGCGGCCCAGATGCGAGGCCGTTTCGAGCAGCTCGGCGGACGAGTGCTCCTCGACGACCAGTTGCGTGATGCCGTACCGGTCGCGCAGGTCGATGAAGGTCATCGCGCCCAGGTTACGCACTTTCTGGACCCAGCCGGCCAGCGTGACGGTCTGATTCAGGTTTTCCATGCGGAGCTCTCCGCAGGTGTGTGTTCTGTACATCGTTTCGTTTTTCATAGCCTGTCTTTTGGGGGCGAGATATACCCGGTCGGCGCCGCACGCCCGCAAACGGACTTCAAAGGTAGCAAATTTAGTCGAACCGGAATCTTGTCGGCCGGTTTTTTTGCCGGTCGCGCATGGCGGAGCACGCGGCCCGAACCGTGCGACCTCCCGGTTCACGTCCGCTGCGGAATTGTGCCGGCATCGAGGAATCGGAATGTTTTGTGCGAAATTTTAATTTTAATATGTTGATTGTTAGCGTGATATGCTTTAGCTGATTTTCCCGTTGAAAATAGCGAGTTTTTCGTTCTTAAACTAAGAATGTATTTGTATTGAAAGTATTGACGGTAAACCGACTGTTGACGAGATGAAGTATCGGACTGGTCGTGAAAAGAAATTATGAAACGATTCTGGAATCGGGGAGCGCTGTTTGTTCACGATTTCATTCGGGATATGGACGAGCCGAAGCCGCATGACGACACCGAATCGACGATCGTGCTCGACGTGCCGCAGCAGGCGACCAACTTAGCCTACGGCGCTCTGCTGGACGGTACTGGGAAAATTTGGTTCAGCGACCTGAGCTTCGAGGTGGTCGACCGTTCCGTGGCGACGACGAACGAAAGCGGATGGAACGTACTGCCTAAGCCCGGCAATCTGGATTTCGGCGAATAATTTTGCTGCCGGGCGTTCCGGTTTCCGATATTTCGGCTATTTTTGTTTCTGTTTGCGCGCGAAAGTTGCGGTTCTCCGAGGACCGCAACTTTCGCGCGTCCGAACCTATAAGGAAAAATGATAGACGAACAACTCAGTGAAGACGAGCGCTTCATGCGGCAGGCCGTAGCCGAGGCGCGGAAGGCGTTCGAGCAGGGCGAGGTTCCGGTCGGAGCGGTCGTCGTGTGGAACGGCCGGATCGTCGGCCGCGGCCACAACCTGGTCGAGACGCTGTCGGATGCTACGGCCCATGCCGAGATGCAGGCTATCACGGCCGCAGCCTCGTCCGTCGGGGGAAAGTATCTGGCCGAATGCAGGCTCTATGTGACCGTCGAGCCGTGCGTGATGTGTGCCGGGGCATGTTTCTGGAGCCAGTTGGGCGCTGTCGTCTACGGGGCGTCCGACCCCAAACGGGGCGCCGGACGGCTATCGCCCTCGCCGTTCCACCCGAAGACGGTGGTCCGGGGAGGCGTTCTGCGGGACGAGTGCGAGGAACTGATGACCCGCTTTTTCGCGCGGCTGAGAACATAGGCGGCGTCTTGCGGGCCTTGCGGAAGGTCGGACATCCGGCGGCCGACAAGCGGCTTTCCGCTTGGGGAAAATTTTCCGTGCGATTGCTGTTGCGACAGGAAATCCTGCGGCGGAGCGTCGAGGTTGCCGCTGTCGGTCCGAGGATGACCGTGCGGCCGAAAAGCTTTTCAGAAGACCGTTTTGAACCGCCGATATTTCTTCGTTTCAGTTTCTTTACAAAATCAATTCCGTACATTTGCCGTATGAAGATTCTGATCGTTGAGGACGAGCCTTCGCTCCGGGAGGTCATGCAGCGCGCGCTGCGGCAGGAAGGGTATGTGGTCGAGACGGCCGCGACTTATGCCGAGGCGGACAGGCGCGTGTCCGGATACGACTACGACTGCATCCTGCTCGATATCATGCTGCCCGACGGCAATGGGCTGCGGTTGCTCGAGCGGATCAAGGAGCTGCGCCGCAGGGAGAACGTGATCATCGTGTCGGCCCGCGACTCGCTCGAGGACAAGGTGCTCGGTCTGGACCGTGGCGCGGACGACTATCTTTCCAAGCCCTTCCATACGGCCGAGTTGCTGGCCCGCGTCAAAAGCGTGTTGCGCCGCAGCCGTAGCGGAGGAGATATGTCCGTCGTTTCGGGCAATGTGTCGCTCGACCCCGAGAGTCGGCGCGTTTCAGTGGCCGGCCGCGAGCTTTCCCTGCTGAAGAAGGAGTACGACATTCTTTTCTATTTCATGCAGCGGCCTGGGCATCTGGTCGACAAGGTCGTGCTGGCCGAGGCCGTCTGGGGCGATCACGCCGATCAGGCGGACAGTTTTCATTTCCTGTACGCCCAGGTGAAAAATCTTCGTCGCAAGCTTGCCGAGGCCGGAGCGTCCATCGAGGTCAAGGCCGTTTACGGGTTCGGCTATAAGCTCGTAGCATCCGAATCCGATTGATTCCCTTGTCGCATGAAACTGATCTGTCGCATCGCGCTCCGCCTTTCGCTCGTTCTGCTGCCGCTGCTGGCCCTTTGGGCCGTGCTGTTCTATGCAGCGATGGTCGACGAAATCAACGACGAGGCCGACGACGCGCTGGAGGACTATTCGGAGCTGATCGTCACGCGGATGCTGGCGGGTCGCGCGCTGCCCTCGCTGAACAGCGGTTCGAACAACAGCTATTCGATCGCTCCGGTCGACGAGGCTTATGCTTCGGAACACCCCCGCATCGTTTACTACGACGCCGAAGTGTTTATTCCCGAAAAAGACGAGACGGAGCCGGCCCGGATACTGACGACCGTATTTCAGGACCGGGACGGGAACTATTTCGAGCTGAAGGTAGCCACTCCTACGTTCGAAAAGGACGATTTGCTCGAGACGATTCTGGGGTGGGTCGTTTCCCTCTACTTCCTGTTACTGGTTACGATCGTCGGCGTGACCGTATGGGTTCTCCACCGCAGCATGCGTCCGCTTTATGCCTTGCTTCGCTGGCTCGACGGCTACGTGCCCGGGAGGAACAATCCTCCGGTTCCGGACGATACGAACATATCGGAATTCCGCCGGCTCAACGAAGCGGCGCAACGAGCCGCCGACCGTTCCGACGAGCTGTTCGATCGGCAGAAGCAGTTTATCGGCAATGCCTCGCATGAGCTGCAGACGCCTTTGGCCGTGCTCGGAAGCCGGCTCGAGTGGCTGCTGGACCGAACCGAGCTTACGGAAGAGCAGATGGGCGAGCTGTTCAAGATGCAGCGGACGCTGGGCGGTATCGTGCGGCTCAACAGGACCCTGCTGCTGTTGACGAAAATCGATAACGGGCAGTTTCCCGAGAGCACGGAAGTCGATATCGCCGGCCTGGTCCGCGAGCAGGTCGCTCTCTGCGAGGAGATATACGAGTCGCGAAATATCGCATGCTCGGTGGATTGTGCCGGGCTGCTCACGGTACGGATGAACGAGTCGCTGGCATCGATGCTCGTGGCGAATCTGGTCAAGAATGCCTTTGTTCATACGGCAGCGGGCGGCAGCGTCCGGATCGCCATAGAGGACCGCACGCTTTCGGTAGCCAACGACGGCGACGCGTCGCTCGACGGAGAGCGTGTTTTCGAGCGCTTTTACCAAGGAAGTAAGAAAGAGGGGTCGACCGGGCTCGGGTTGGCGCTGGTCAGCGCAGTGGGACGCTGCTACGGGCTTCGGGTCGCCTATCGCTTCGAGTCCGGCCGGCATGTTTTTTCCGTCGCTTGGTCCTGATTTTTCGAAAAAAATCGTTTTTATTCGCGGAAAGCCTGCCGTTTCAAATTCGTTACAAAATCGTTGCGGAGCTTTGTCCTATCGAAACAAAGCGAAGTTTAACCCGATTAAAATTTGAAACGCTATGAAAAAGTTCTTATTTCTCGCGGCCGCCCTGCTGGCCCTCGGAATTTCCACCGCATGCGCCGACAGCGATCGCCCGATCGACGTGGCTCAGCTTCCCCAGAAAGCGCAGCAATTCATTCAGAAACATTTCGCCGGGGAGAAAGTCGCTCTGGCCAAGGTGGAGCGCGATTTTCTGGAAGTCCGCTACGAGGTGATCTTCATCGACGGCGCGAAGGCCGAGTTCTACAAGGACGGCGAATGGAAAGAAGTGGATTGCCGCTATTCTTCGGTTCCCGCTACGGTGGTCCCCGCGCAGATCGCACAGTACGTGTCCGGACACTATCCCGATGCGTCCATCGTACAGATCGACCGTGACAAGCACGACTACGAGGTCAAGCTATCCAACGGGCTGGAGCTGACTTTCGACCTGAAGTTCAATCTGATCGATATCGACGACTGAGGCCGCGCGAGCGACGCGGGACGACGAAGTACGAATATTACCCGATGCTAAATGTAAGAGAGTTATGAAAAGGCTCGTTTTCATTGTAACGATAGCCTGTGCGGCATGTATGCTGTGCGGATGCGACAAGAGCGAAGACGGAGGCGGTCCGGCGGTAAGTCCCCGGGCGGAAGCGGCTCTGTTGGCGAGATACCCTGCGGCGACCGATGTCGTATGGAGAACCAGCGGCAATTATTCCGTGGCCGAGTTCAGTTTGCCGGCCGTGCGCGCCGCAGCCCACGGCGGGCGGGACCACGCTGCCTGGTTCGATGACGGGGGTGAGTGGTATATGACCGAAACCGATATCGCTTTCGGCTCCCTGCCGTCAGCCGTGCAGGCGGCGTTCCGCGACAGCGAGTATGCCGGGTGGCGGATCGACGACGTGGACATGCTCGAGCGCGAAGGTGTCGAGACGGTTTATGTGATCGAGGCGGAAGGCCGGTCCGGAGGCCGGGAGACCGAGGTCGATCTCTATTATTCTTCTGACGGCGTGCTGGTTAAGAAGGTCGTGGACGCCGATTCCGACTACGACTACGGCGACTATATTCCCGCACGGCCTTCCGGCGAAGTGGAGAGTTTCGTACAGACGCGTTATCCCGGGGCCCGGATCTTGGATGTCGAGCGCGAGAATGGCATGACCGAGGTCGAGATCCTCGACGGAACCGTATGCCGCGAGTTGCTTTTCGACGCGACGAACTCGTGGGTGCATACCAAGACCGAGCTGAATGCAGGGGAGGTCCCCGCGTCGATCATGCAGGCCCTTTCCGCCTCGGAATATGGCGGGTATCGTATCGATGACGTCGATCGCTACGAAACTCCGCAGAAGGAGTTCTATCGCTTCGATTTGGAGTCGGCTTCCGGCGACGTGAAGATCGACATCGCCCCGGACGGGACGCTGAGCGTCGTGACGCCGGAAATCTCCGGGCCCGGATCAGGGAACGGTTCGATGCTGGACGATGCGGCCGCGCGGTTCATCGCCGAAAGATATCCGAATGCCGTGATTCGGGAATTCGATTGGGACGACGGCTTGCTCGAAGTGGAAATTTACCACGAGGGTAAGGAAAAAAGCGTTTGCTTCGACGGGGCCGGCCGGTGGGTGAAGACCGAGTGGGACGTGAGGCTCTCCGAACTGCCTGATGCCGTAAGGACGGCCATAGCCGGGTCGCAATATGCGTCGTACCGCGTGGACGATATAGAATACGTGCAGGCGTCCGGGACCGAATATTACCGCATAGAGTTGGAACGAGGCGATTCCGAGGCGACGCTGCGCGTCGATGCAGGCGGAAACATACTGTGAGTTGTCTGAGGACTTCCCGACATGATAATAATAAGGGAAGAATTGTCCGACGAGTCGCTTTTTTACGATTTCACCCCTGTCAGCATGATCTCTGACAGGGGTGATTTCTGTTTTAGAGACTGGATGAACAGCCTCTCGGCCGGTCCGCTCCGTTTGTCCGGTTCCGGCGCACGGGCAGACTCGTCGCTTCGGGAGCGGCCTGTGCCGGGAATCGTCGCCGTCTCTTTGCAAAGGGAGAATCGGCGCGGAGAAAAGGTCCGGTCTATTGCTGTGCGACGAAAGCCTCCAGACGCTTGATCGCAGCGGCCGATGCTTCTTCGCTCGGCTGAGGCGCTTCTTCGGGGATCGCTCCGGCTACCAGATTCAGGCAAAGGTCGAATCGCTCGGCAGCGAGCGCCGCGTCGATCAGGGGCTTAACCAAGGCTTCGAGCAAGCTTCTCAGCGGAAGGCTACTACCTCCCAAAGACAATTCGAAGCTCGGATCGATCATCGAGATGACGGTAGAGAGCAGGCCGAATACCGGAGCGGTCTGCTCCTTGGTGACATATGCGGTCATCTTGTCACCCTCCTTCTTGAAATAGAGAGGAATACCCACCGTCGTGATCGTTCCCAAATCGAGCGAGCCGAGCTGAGCTTTGGTCGGGTCGTTCTTGAGCATCAGGTTCAGGTTCGGCACCAGATAGAGGGCGTCGTCCTTTACGTACCACTTGATCGCGTTCAGCGGGCTATGCACGAAGACGGGGCTGATCTGTTCGCCGCTCAGCGCCGGCATCATGTCGTTCAGCATGTTGGAGTTGTAGGTCGCCGTCAGATTGCCGTCCGCCTGAAAATCGATGTTGACGACGGCCATCGAGCCTTTGAGCAGCACGCCCAGCATCTGGACGATGAATTGCGAGCCGCTGACGTCCTGCTCCGTTTCGATCGAGATGGGGGTCAGCGTGGCCGTACCGAAGTCGTCCGTTTCGAGGTTCAGGTTCCACACGCCGATGATGTCCGACTTGTAGGTCGGGATCAGGTTCAGCGTCAGCCGGCCGTCGCGCAGCTCGCCACTCAGCGCGATGTCGCGCGAGGCGTTGCTGCTCGTGCCTTCGAAGACGTTGAACAGCGGCGTGGTCATCTTCACGTCGGTGAATGTCAGGCCAGTTTCGCCCGGAACCGCATAGTCGGGAATCGAGATCGTCAGCTGGTTGGCGTCGGAGCCGCTGATCTGGACCGTTTCGCCCGAAAGCAACAGGACGCTCTGGCCTCCCACATTGATCTGCAGCTTGTCACCGCTATAGGAGCCTACGGCCTCGTCCAACGGAACGGAATAGTTGGCCGTTGCATTGTTGTCGTCGTCGCAGGCGGTCATAAAAAGCGCCGCGCACAGGACGGGCAGAATAGACAGGAGAATTTTTTTCATGTTTTAAAGTTAAGTTTAAGTGATAATGATATTTTTTTACATGCGCTGTTTGTTTCCGTTTTTTTCGTTGTTCGCAATATGGGGGCGATTCCTGGTCGCAGGGGGCTCTAATGCCTATTCGACTTATAACGAGGGTATTCCTTGCTTTTCGATCCCTAATTGCTAACATATACAACGCCGGCGGGACCGAAAAGTTACAGCCGTGCGCTTTTTCCGTTTTTTATTTGGAAAAGTGAAGTCGTGTGGATTATCTTTGTTCCATTCCCCGCTTTTGCCCGAATACGGGAAGCGTGAAATTAAACTTTCTTTTATGGAAAAAATTTTTACTCGCATCTTTCCTCTGGCGCTGTTGCTGCTGAGCTCTTGTATCAAAGGAGAGCCCCGCAATACGGAGGCCGACATCGTCCGTTGCATTCTTCCCGCCGATATACTCAAGTCGGAGCCGACGATCGACGACAACAGCGTGCAGGCTTTCGTCGTGGGCGGAGTGGATGTCAAGAAGCTCGCGCCGGAATTCGAGCTGACTCCCGGCGCGACGATTTCGCCCGAGTCGGGCACCGAGCGCGACTTCAGCGAGGACCAGCAGTATACGGTTACTTCCGAGGACGGGGCCTGGCAGAAAACATACCGCGTGAGCATCACGCAGTCCGATATGCAGACCAAGTACGACTTCGAGAACTGGAAAAAGCAGGGTAGCTATGTGATTCCCTATGAGATCATGGGCGATCAGATCCAGAACATCTGGTCGTCGGGCAACTCCGGCTTCGCGCTGACCGGCGGCGGCGGGTCGTACGACAAATTTCCGACAGCCTATACCGATGAGTCCTACTCGGGGCAGTTGGCGGCCAAGCTCGTTACGCGCGCTACGGGAACGTTCGGCGTCAATCTGAAGATGCCCATTGCGGCGGGTAACCTGTTCATCGGCACTTTCGACGGCATGAGCGCGACGAAGGACCCGATGAAGGCGACCCGTTTCGGAATGACTTTCGGCCGCGAGCCCCTGCGGTTCACCGGCTATTATCGCTACCAGTCGGATGGCGACATTACCGACGAGAACAACCAGTTGGTGGTTCCTGCGCACCGCGACTCGTGTAATATCTACGCCGTGCTTTACGAGACAGACGACGAAGTGGAGTACCTCTATGGCGACAATGTGTTGACTTCTCCGAATCTGGTGGCGGTCGCATTGGTCGATCAGCCTGAGGAGACGGATGTGTACAAGAAGTTCGATGTCGAGTTCGAATACCGAAAACCGTATGATCCGCAGAAGTCGAAGGAGTTCAAGTACAAGCTGGCTGTCGTTTTCACGTCGAGCCGCGACGGCGGCCGGTTCCGGGGCGCGGTGGGCAGCACGCTGTGGATCGACGACGTGGAGGTCGTTTGTCGGGAGCCGTTGGCCGAGGAGCAGTAAAATCCAGTGAATATGAAGAAGAACCTGTGCATCCTGTTGGCGCTGGCTTGCCTGTGCGGCACGCTCTCCGCGCAACGCAAGTTCGAATACCGGGTCAAGGCCGGATTCAACGTGGGCGGCGCGCTGCCGATCCCGTTCCCTGCCGAGATACGGAAAATCAAGTCCTATAATCCGACGATGGCCTTTTCGATCGAGGGCAACGTCATGCGGCGGTTTACCGACAAGTGGGCCTTGCTGAGCGGTATTCGTCTCGAAACGAAGGGAATGTCCACCAAAGCGCGCGTCAAGAACTACGCGATGACGATGAATGTCAGTGTCGGCGATGAGCCGGGCGAGATCAGCGGCGTGTTCACCGGTATGGTCAATACGAAAGTCCGCAACGAGTACGTCACGCTGCCCGTGCTGGTGCTTCGCGAGCTGTCTCCGCGTTGGGATCTGAGAGCCGGCCTCTTTTTCTCCTGCCTGATCGAGGGCGGCTTCGATGGGACCGCCTATGACGGATATATGCGCGAGGGCAATCCGGTCGGCACGAAGGTCGGCGTCGAGGCGGCCTCCTACGATTTCAGCAGCGACGTGCGCACGTTCAACTGGGGCGGCGAGATCGGGGCCGAGTTCGCCGCTTACCGGCACCTGACGGTGTACGCCGATCTGACATGGGCTTTCAACTCTCTTTTTCCGAAAGATTTCAAGAGCATCGGTTTCCCGATGTACAACGTGTATCTGAATATAGGCTTCGGCTACGTCTTTTAGCTCGGACCGTTCGGGCGGGCAGCCCGGTTGTCCGGTAAAAATACGGAGGGTGTCTCACGTTTGCGAGACGCCCTCTTGTATTATTCGGCGAGTCCGAACGAGTTTGCGGATTGCACGGCTATCGGTACGCTGAAAAGCCGTCGATCTGTCTGCCAGGTCGGAGTCGGTCGTTGCAAGTTTGCCGGAATCCGCATCGCCCGGTCCGAAAGTTTGCCCGAAAGCCGGCCTCTTTCGGAATCAGTCGGCCGTCGTCAGCGCGATGTCGTCGATCTGATAGCCCGCTGCGCGCGATTCGAAGCGGACGATCAGGTTCTTGGCATGGGGAATGCCTTCGCTCAGCGTAATCTGAGCCCATCTCTTGTTGGCCGGGCGCGCGTCGTCCCCGATAGTCAGAGGCGTGAACGTGCCGCCGCCGTCGCTGACGCTGACGGTCAGTTCTCCCGGCGTGTATCCCTGTTCCGGATTGGCGCAGCCGAACTGTAGGACCGGAGCGGACGAGGCCAAGGACGTGTTCAGGCCCGAAATAGTGAAATAGGCTCCCGACGAGTTGAATGTCAGATTGTTGCCTCCCGAAGCCCCGACATAGGCGGACGACGGGTTTTGAGCCGATACCGTGACGCCGGCTCCGGTATATTCGGCTTCGGCATACGACCAGCCGGTGAACTTGGCCACCTGAGTAGCCGTGGAGACTGTCGCTGCTCCCATCGTCTCGAGGTAGTCGATCCGTCCCGACGGAAAGAGTATCTGTACCTGTTCTTCGGTTACGTCGGTGGAGACGGTGATGCTGACGCTCAGCCTGCCGGAGGTCGGCTCGGGCGTGTCGTCGATTTCGATGAGATAGAGTTTGCGGGCTTCCAACGTGAGTTCCTGTTCGTACTGCGCTTCGCCTGCCGTCACGACGAGCATCGCGCTGCCCGGCAGGAAGTAGCCGGTCCGCTCCGCGTCGTCACCTTCGAAGTTCAGGATTCCCTCGATTTGCCGGACGCTCGCCGAGTGGACCGGATGCGCTGCCGCGAAGTCGTCGGTATAGGAGATTCGCACGCCCGCGTTGGTCTGGGCGCAGCAGACGGAGGCTTCGCTCTGCTTGCCGACGCTGATGCGGGTCTGGGCCGATCCTCCGTAGACCGGCGTGTCGAATCGCGGAGTCTCGAACGGTTCCGAGTAGGCGGTCAGCAGGTAGTCTCCCGCCGTCAGTTCGATCGGATCGGGAGCCTCCCCGATAGGCGATATCGTCCGGACGATATCGCCGTCGCGCGAGATGTCGAGCGTGAATGTGGTTGCATCGCTGCTTTTGGTCCGGCTCACCGTGACCGACGGATCGACGTCGAGACGGATTTGCAGTCGGCCGGTTCCCTCTTCTGAGGCATGTTCCGAGCACCCTGCCGCTGTGATCAGCAGCAGGGAAATGATTCCCAGTTTGTTCATCGTTTGTCGTTTTAGGCGGTTGCGGAAATGGTGGAGGATTCGTTGGGGGCCGTGCGGCTTTCCCGAACGGCCGTGCGGTTGCCGGACAGGGCTTTCATAGGGCGTGGGCCGGGCCGGAATATTTCCGGATCCGGAGACCCGATCGGGAGGGAACTTGCGCAGGATACGCTACGACGAATCCGGACGCCGAGGCATACCGGGGCCTGCGTCTGCAGTCGGGTGATTGAATCGTGTTTCATAGATATAATAAGGATTTAGGTGAATTGTGGGATTCCTTATTTGTGAGCGCGATGCGCGCATTTCAAAAGTAAATGAAAAAAATCGGAATTGCAAGTAATCCGTTCAGACACATTTCTTTCCTTTCGCGCAAGCGCCTTGAATCGTCGAGGAGGATACGCCCGTGTGTCCTTTAGGCGGCAATATAGAAGGACGGGCGGCGCGCCGGGACGAAATTTTGAGTAACTTTACGGCGCATCGCGCGAAGGGAGAGGATGGGGCCGTCTCCGGCGCGGGCGCAAACGAACGAAAGCTATGGAGCGCATTCTGTTTTTGGGATTGGGATACATCGGTCTTCCGACGGCGGCTCTCGCCGCTTCGAGAGGCTTGGAAGTGGTCGGCGTGGACGTCGATCCGGCGATTGTCGGGAAGGTGAACCGGGGCGAGATTCATATCGTTGAGCCCGGCTTGGCCGAGGCGGTCCGCGAAGCCGTGTCGGCCGGGCGTCTGCGCGCGTCGGTCGAGCCTGTGCCCGGCGACGTCTATGTCGTGGTCGTACCGACTCCGTTCAAGGGAAATCACGAGCCCGACGTGTCGTACGTCGAGGCGGCCACGCGTTCGGTCGTTCCGCTGCTCAAGGAGGACGATCTGTTCGTCATCGAATCGACTTCGCCGGTGGGGACGACCGACCGGATGGCGCGGCTGATTTTCGCCGAGCGTCCTGAACTGGAGGGGAAGCTGTCCGTAGCCTATTGTCCCGAGCGGGTGCTGCCGGGCAACGTGCTCTACGAGCTGGTGCATAACGACCGCGTCATCGGCGGCATCGATTCGCGCTCGACGCGGCGCGCCATGGAGTTCTATGCCCGTTTCGTCGAGGGAAAGCTCCATGCGACCGATGCGAAGACGGCCGAGATGTGCAAGTTGACCGAGAACTCCTCGCGCGACGTGCAGATCGCTTTCGCCAACGAGCTGTCGCTGATCTGCGACAAGGCGGGTATCAACGTCTGGGAGCTGATCGAGCTGGCCAACAAGCATCCCCGCGTCCACATTCTCCAGCCGGGAAGCGGAGTGGGAGGGCATTGCATCGCGGTCGATCCCTATTTTATCACTTCGGAGTTTCCGGTCGAGTCGCAACTGATCGCCAAGTCGCGCGAGATCAACAACTACAAGGCTTTCTGGTGTGCCGAGCGGGTCCGTGAGGCCGTCCGCGACTTCAAGGTGCGCGAGGGCCGTCCCCCCCGGGTGGCGCTGATGGGGCTGGCTTTCAAGCCCGATATCGACGATTTGCGCGAGAGCCCGGCCAAGTACATCGTTTCCAAGGTGATGGAGGCCGAGGACGCCGACTATATGATTGTCGAGCCGAACGTACGCGAGCATCGGGTCTACAAGCTGACCGATTATGCGGAAGCCTACGCGCAGGCCGACATCGTGGCATTTCTGGTCGCTCATACCCCTTTCCGTTCGCTGGCGTACCGGGACGATGCCGTGATACTCGATTTTTGCGGAATATTCAGAAAATAGACTTTATCTAATGAAGAAGGTGATGCTGGTTTTCGGGACTCGTCCCGAGGCGATCAAGATGGCCCCGCTGGTACGGGAGTTCCGACGGCATCCGGACTCTTTCCGGACGGTCGTCTGCGTCAGCGGACAGCACCGCGAGATGCTCGATCAGGTGCTGAGGCTGTTCGCTATCGAGCCCGACTACGACCTGAACATTATGAGGCAGGGACAGGACCTCTACGACGTGACTTCCCGCGTGCTGACGGGCATGCGCGACGTGCTCGACGAGGCCTGCCCGGACGTGGTGCTGGTTCACGGCGATACGACGACCTCGACGGCCGCCGCGCTGGCCGCCTTTTACCGCCGCGTTCCGGTCGGACACGTCGAGGCGGGACTGCGCACGCACGACATATACAGTCCGTGGCCCGAGGAGATGAACCGCCAAATCACGGGCCGGATCGCTTCGTACCATTTCGCCCCGACGGAGCTCTCGCGCCGGAATCTGCTCGGCGAGGGAGTCGATCCCGGGAAGATTCTGGTGACGGGCAATACGGTGATCGACGCGCTGCATACGGTGGTGGAGCGGATCAGGAGCGACGGGGAGCTGGCCGGCCGGTTGGCCGGCGAGTTGCTTGCGGGCGGGTACGACATGGCGCGTCTCGACGGATCGCGCCGCATGGTGCTCATTACCGGCCACCGGCGCGAGAATTTCGGCGACGGGTTCGTACGGATATGCTCGGCGATCAGATATTTGGCTGAGACCTATCCCGACGTCGATTTCGTGTACCCGATGCACTTGAATCCGAACGTGCGCCGGCCGATTCACGAGGCGTTCGGAAACTTGTCCTTGCCGAACCTGTTCCTGATCGAGCCTCTCGAATATCTGCCGTTCGTCTGCCTGATGGAGCGGAGCGCGGTCGTGCTGACCGATAGCGGAGGCATTCAGGAGGAAGCCCCGGGGCTCGGCAAGCCCGTGCTCGTCATGCGCGATACGACCGAGCGTCCCGAGGCGCTCGACGCCGGAACGGTCCGTCTGGTCGGCACCGATTATGACCGAATCGTCGGGGGCGTCAGCGCGCTGCTCGACGATCCCGAGCATTACAGGGCCATGAGTCAGGCGGTCAATCCTTACGGAGACGGGAAGGCCTGCGACCGGATCGTGCAATTCCTAAAGTAGGGCGCTTCCGGTGCTGATCAGCCGAATATGCCGGTGCTCCGTCTTGGGAACCTTGAGCGGGCGATGTGACGTGCGGTATCTGGGCGTTAGCTTTTCGAGCGCCGTTCCGGTTTTAGGGAGCGGCGCTTCGTCTTTCCTCCGAACATACCGTCGGGCCGGCTGATTGCCGTCGAATAGTCGTCCGGCAGAGTATTCCGGCACCGATGATTTCCGGCGTTGAGGCTGGGGAGAGATGCCGCGATATGCACGGAAGCGGTATTGCCCGTGCGTTGAGGAAAGCGGCGGTCGAATTCCGACCGGGTCGTGTCTTCGCTATAAGTTGCGTTCTGAGCGAATCCGTTCGAGCAGCCCGTCGCTGGCGTCCTCGATCAGGTCCAGTACCAGCTCGAATCCCGCGTCGCCCCCGTAGTACGGGTCGGGGACTTCCGTACGGTCGGACTTCCGACAGAAATCGGTCATTTTGCAAATGGCGGCTTCGGACTCCGTTTTGCGTCCCAGTCTGCGCAACTCGCGCAGGTTGCGGTCGTCCATGCCGACGATCCGGTCGAAACGGTCGAAGTCTTCGGGCGCGACGGGCCGGGAGATCGAATCGAGGCGGTAGCCCCGCCGCGCGGCATGCGCCTTCATTCGCGGGTCGGCTCCGTCGCCGGCATGGTAGCCGATCAGCCCCGCCGAGTCGATCTCGAACCGCCCGGCGAGCCCGGCTTTCTCGACCCGGTCGCGGAAAACGGCCTCGGCTGCCGGCGAGCGGCAGATATTTCCGAGGCAGACGAATAGGATCTTATACTTTTCGTTCATATTCAGCGGGTTGTCTTGCGACCGGCCGACCTTTTTCTCCGATCAGCTTTCGGTCGTTCCCGACAAAGGTACGAAAAGTTCGCGAACGGTCCGACGCCTGGCATTCGCGGAAGCGAGTCCAGCCGCGGAGGAAAAAGCGTCAATAGTCGATGCGCAGAAAATCGCCCCGGACGTTGAATTCGAGATCGGTTCCGTCCGAAAGCTCGACGCCGTATCCGTGACGGTCCCGGTCGATCTTGACGACCGGTCGGTCGGGATAGTTCCGCTTCAGGTAGTCGGCGATGCGGAGCGGAATGATGCTTTGGGGTACGGTCGCCCGCTCGGCGTCGATCTCGGTCCACTGGCCCCGGCGGTCGAATTCCAGATCGGAACCGTTTTCGAGCAGAACGTCGTACGAATCGGTCCGGCCTCCCTCGCGGTCGATTTTGATCAGGGCGATTCGCGTATCGGGAAAATGGGTCGCGATGAATTCGCGCGCCGTTGCGGGCAGCTTTTGCGGATCGGTCGTCCGGATTTCGTTTCCCGCCTGCAGTGCCGCCGATACGGACATCATAGAGAGCAGTATGAACAGTAGTTTTTTCATGGCATTTCGGTTTTAGTCGGTTGTTGCCCGGTCTTCGTCAAAGTCGATGCCATACTTGCCGAAAAGCCGCCGGAGCCGCGCCCTCATTGCTTGTCGCAAAGGATGCGGCTCCGGCGGCTACCGGTCCGGGAGAGAGCCCGTCAATAGTTTTCGAAGCCCAAAGGTTCGCCCGCGTAAAAGTCGAGAATCTTGCGGCGAAAGATGAATTCGAACTTGGCTTGTACCATTTCCGACTCCGACCGCTCCATGCGCGTCTTGGCGTCGTTGTAGTCGAAGATCGTCGAGCGGCCGGCGGCGGACTTCTCTTCCTCGTAGCGAAAGGCTTCCCGAGCCGCCTCGAGCGAGCGCGAGGCCGACAGATATTTCTGATAGGCTGCCCCGGCATTGTAGTACGACTGTTCGATCTCCTTGCGAAGCGCCTGCCGGGCTTCGGTCAGCGCCAGCTCCTGATTGCGGATGGCGATCCGGGCCGAGCGGATGTTGTTGCGTGTGGCCATCCGGTTGAAGATCGGTATGCTGACGTTCAGCCCGACCGATTCGCTTCCGTAGTTGCGGAACTGGTTTCCGAAACTCGCATTCATCGCTTCGTTACCGAATATGTGAAAATAGCTGGTCCCGTAGCTGGCTCCGAGCGAAATCTGCGGATAGCGGGCCGAGCGGGCCAATAACAGATTTTTCTCGCTGTTCCGTAGTCGGTATTTTTCGGCCTGCACGCTCGGTCGGTTCCCGACGGCGTATTCGTATATGACCGAAGGGGATTCCATGCTGCTCATCGCGCCGATCTGGATCGCTCCCAGCTCGGGCATCCGGATATCGAAGCCCGTCGCATCTTCTCTGTTGAGGGCTTGACTCAGGTCGAGCAGCTGAGTCAGCGTCAGCGAGTCCTTGGCCAGCAGCGCGCGGCTCTCGTATAATTCCGATTCGGGACTTTTGCCGCTTTCGACGAGCAGCCGGCTGCGCTCGACCTGAGCCATGCTCAGCGCGACTTGGCTTTCGGCCACGCGGACGAGCTCTTTGTTGAGCAGCGCCTGAAGGTAGAGCGCCGTCACGTTCAGCGAAACGTCCTCGCGGGCCCGGGCCAGATCCTGCATCGCCGCTTGCAGGCTCAGCTTCTGGGCGGCGATGTCGTGTTTGATGCGCATGCCGTTGAACAGTGCGATGCTGGTCGATACGCTCAGGTTGGACGAGAATTGATTGACATTTTCGTAGGTATTGTTTTCTCCGATCGTCCGGCCGAATCCGAAACTGCCTCCGAGTCCTGCGTTCAGATTCGGCAGCCGGCTGTTGCGGGCCGTGTTCAGTTTGACGTCCTGATCTTCGGCGCGCAGGCGGAACTGCTGGATCGAGATGTTGTTCTCGACCGCGTACTCGATGCACCGGTCGAGCGTCCAAGGCTCTTGCTGGGCCGAGGCTCCGACCGCGGAAAGCGTAAGGACGAGGGCGGCCGGTATGGTTTTTCGTATGATCATGGCTATGCGGTTAAACGGGTTCTGAATTCGTTCGGCTACCGGTTATTTTATGGCAGGCTGTTTCGTGCCGCGCAGTTTCTCGCCTCCGGACAGTCCTTCGGTAACTTCGACATCGACGCCGTTCGACAGGCCGAGCTTGACTTCCCTGCGCTCGAAGGTTTGGTCGGTAGCGGTCGAGTCGCTCGTGAGCAGGTTGACGAACGTCTTGTCGCCCTCGAACTCGACGGCGCTCTCGGGTACCGTCAGCACGCCGGCCCGCCGGTCGGTCACGATCTCCGCGTTCGCGCTGTATCCCGCCCGGACGAACAGGTCCTGCGGTATCTGCGTGGAGGCTTTGATCTCGAACATGATCACGCCGTTCTCCTCGGCTCCTTTCGGGGCGATGTACTCCAGTACGGCGTTGAGCGCGACGTCCTGCAGCGCGCCGATCGTCAGTTTGACGGGCATGCCCTCGCGCAGGCGTCCCACCTCCGTCTCGTCGACCTTGCCCCGGAAGATCATGTCGTTCAGGTCGGCGATCGACGCGATCGTCGTGCCGTCGTTGAACGTGTTGGACTGGATCACCGAGTTGCCGACCTTGACCGGCACGTCGAGAATCATGCCGGTGATCGTCGAGCGGATTTGCGTGTTGCTCAGTTCGGCGTTGCGGCTGGCTATGCCGTTCTGGACGATCTCGAGGTTGTCCTTGGCGTTCTGCATCTCTTCCTCGGCTTTCGAGAGGGCCGTCTGGCTCGTTTCAAACTCTTCTTTCGAGATCACGCCCGAGCCGTACAGCTCCTTCACGCGGTCGAAGTCGCGCCGGGTTTGCTCCAGACTGATCCTCGCCACGTTGACGCGCGACTCGGCGCTGTTGAGCGTCGCCATTTCGGGGATTACCTTTACCTTGGCGATCACTTCCCCCTGCCGCACTTGCTCGCCGGCCTCCTTGTAGATTTCGGATATGATGCCCGATATCTGAGGCTTGATCAGCACTTCGTCGCGCGGCTCGACCTTCCCGGTCGCCACGGCCCGTTTCTCGATCGTGTCGGTCCGCGGAACGACGATCTGGTAGACCTCTTTGACGGGACGGGTCTTGTGCCACAGGAATGCGAACGTGCCGCAAAGGATGAACAGGAAAAGCACGCCCAGCGAAATTTTCAGAACCTTTTTCATTGTTTCGAGTTTTTCGGTTTATGTTTCGTTTCTATTCTTCCCGTATGGCGTCGACCGGCTTGATCTGCATGGCCCGGCTGGCCGGCAGGATACCGGCGACGAGACCGCCGGCGACCAGCACCGCGAGCGAGAGCATGCCGGTCGAGAACGGGATTTGAGCCCTCAGCGGGACCGGCATGCCGGGCGAGAGGAGCGTTTCGGCCGCCGACAGCAGTCCGACGGCCAGTGCCAGCCCGAAAACGCCGGCCACGAACGTCAGTACGAAAGCCTCGCTCATGATCTGCGAGATGATCGTGCGCGGCTTGGCTCCCAGCGCGCGGCGAACGCCGATCTCCTGCGTCCGCTCGCGGACGGTCACCAGCATGATGTTGCTGATGCCGACAATGCCCGCCAGCAGAGTGCCCAGACCGACGATCCATGTGAGGATCTTCAGCCCGCGAAACAGGCTGTTGGCCATCTCGACCTGTTCGCTCATGTTCCAGATCATCACCGCTTTCGTATCGTCGGGCGACAGCGTGTGGCGGCTGTTGACGATCTGTTTTATGCCCTCCTCGACGCGGGAAATGGGGACGCCGTCGTAGGCCGCCACCGAGACCTGATGCAGGCGCTTGCCCGTGTTATACATCTGTTGCACGGTGCCGAGCGGAAGCAATACGGATTCGTCCGAGTGAAAGTTCATGCCTGTTTTCGATACGGCCGTCACGCCGACGACCGTCAGGTAGGTGTTGTTCATCCGGATCGTGCGTCCGACCGGATTTTCTCCGCCCGGGAACAGCTCCTGCCATACTCGCTCGGTAATCACGCAGACCTTGCGCTGCTGCTCCATGTCGATTTCGTTGAAAAAACGGCCGAACAGCAGCCGCTGCGGCATAATCTGCTGGAAGCTCGGTGTGTAGCCTACGATCGAGTAGGTTCCCTTGCGGTCGTTGCGGCTGAAATTGTAGGAGCCTCCCCATAGGACGCCTCCCACGGCCTTGATGCCCGGTATCTGGGTCTGGATGATGCGCATGTCGTCGTTGTCGAGCTGCCAGTAGCGTCCGGCCGGCAGGCCCTTGTACGGAATCGACGTCTTGCCGCCCCACAGGAAGCAGGAGTTCTCGTTCATGCCGTTCAGGTTGGCGTAAAGCAGGTTGCGAAGGCCCAGTCCGGAGCCCATCATGACGGTCAGCATGAAGATGCCCCAGAAGACTCCGAAGGCGGTCATGATGCTGCGCTTGCGGTTGCGGTTGATGGTCTGCCAGATTTCTTCCCAGCGGTCTAAGTCGAACATGGTTTCCGTGGCGTGTAGGTTGCGGTTCGGGTTGATTGGTTACGGGTCGTTTACTTGTTGTGCCTCATCGCGTCGATCGCCTTGATGCGCGCGGCCCGTCGCGCCGGGACATAGCCTGCGATCATGCCTGCGACGATCAGTACGAACGTGGCGCTGACGGCGGTCGACAGGTCGAGCGTGGGATTCTTGAACATGGAGAATTGGCTCGGCGAAGCGGCGGCGGCCCGGTCCATGAAAAAGTTGACAGCTTCCATGACCCCTACGCCGCCGATCAGTCCGACGTAGCCGAAGGCCGCCGTGATCAGTACCGATTCGAGCAGGACCAGCTTGACGAGCGACGAGGGCTTGGCGCCCATCGCCTTGCGGATGCCGAACTCGGATGTCCGCTCGCGGACCGTGACGAGCATGATGTTG
>CABUJP010000025.1:0-22987 GCA_902491835.1 uncultured Alistipes sp.
GATTACGAATCAGCTGCTCTACCAACTGAGCCATACCAGCACACAAGGGCAACAAGACTATTATACTGATTTTTCGGCATAAGTCAAGTGCCCCACGGCAAAATTTACGGTTTTGGCCGGGTTTAACGGTTACACTTCCGGGAACGGGAACTTTTCTTTATCGTGGACGCTGATGTCGCGGCCAAGCTGGACTTCCATCACTTTCAGTTCGGTGTCGGCCACGATGGTGTGGCGGCTGCCGCATGGATTTTCCGACTCCGGCTGCCGCGCTTCGGAGCACGACGGTCTGCCGATTTCTGACCGCGGGTGATTCCGAATCCGTGACCGTTCCGCCGCCCGGTTCCGGAGAATAGCGGTTCCGCCTATCATTTTAAAAGCAGCATCTTATCGTTTTGAGATGGATCGGGTTTCTTTTGTATATGTCAGGGATGATGTAATGTGCTGATTGACATTTTCTTGAAGTTCAATGCGCTATTGTGGCACGTTCTTGGCATTTCCGGGCGCCGACGCTGTGGCATAAAAGCCGTAAAACCGTACATGACGGTTTGGTATCCCAGCTCGCTTGCCGTAAATAATGTATGAAAAGCGCATAAGAATCGAAAAATGCCGCCGGCCCCCGTCAGGATGTCCGGCTTTGACGCGTCGTTTCTTTTCCTTGCGGCGCCGGTCGGGCAGTGGGAGGGACATCCCGGACGATCTGTACATTCTTTCAAATAATATTCGGTCATGAAAAACTTATGGATATCAGTTAGGATTACGTTGGCGATGTGCGTCGTGCTGACGGTGGGTTACGTTCTGCTTCTGCGCCTGACTTCGGCCGTTGTCTCCCCGAACGACGGGGAGGCCGCCCTCGTGGAGCTCGACGGGAAAGTGGTAGGAGCGGCCAACGTAGGTCAGGCTTTTACCGACAGCGTCTATTTCTGGGGCCGTCCCTCGGCCGTGGAGTACAACGGGGGCGGTTCTGGCGGAAGCAACAAGGGCACGAACAATCCGGAGTACCTTTCGGAGGTGGAAAGTCGTATCGAATCGTTCATGTCGGCTCATCCATATCTCGGGAGGGCCGAAGTTCCCTCTGAGCTGGTTACGGCGAGTGGTTCGGGTCTCGATCCCGACATTTCGGTACGAGGGGCCGAGGTTCAGATTCGTCGGGTGGCGGCTTCGCGGGGCATGTCGGAGGAGGACGTGCGTAAGATCGTCGAAGCGAGCGTTGAGCGTCCTTGGCTCGGTCTTTTCGGGACGTACAAGGTGAACGTTCTGAAGCTCAATGTCGCCCTCGATAAGGCGCAGGGACGGTGAGGCGGAGCATGTGGGGAATTTGCTTTACACACAATCGAATCGTTTTAATACCTGCTAAAAGAACCGTTTATGCCGAAACTGGACGGACCGGCGCGGCTGCTGCTGACATTCCTGACGCTTCTCGCGATATTGGTGGTGCTCGTTACGCTATGCCGGGCGCTGGCTCCTGCGTGATGTACTCCGTTGTTCGTAAGACTGAAAAAGGATTTTAGGATGAAAAGGATTTTCATTATTTTCGGAAAATGTTTAATCTTGTCCTGAAATCGTTCATTTTAAGAACGGAACTTCGAGGCAGTAGCAAGTGGAGAGACGATGGATGAAACCAGGCAAAGTTCGCAGCACTTTCTGGAGCTGATCAAAAGGTCGCACCGGGGAAAATTCAAAATCTACATCGGCATGAGCGCCGGAGTGGGAAAAACCTACCGCATGCTGCAGGAAGCCCATCAGCTGCTCGATGCCGGGGTAGACATACAGATCGGCTATATCGAAACGCACGGCCGTGCGGAGACCGAGGCCCTCGTCGCGGGTCTGCCGCTGATTCCCCGGCGCAAGCTCTTTTATAAGGGCAAGGAGCTCGACGAGATGGACATGCAGGCCATCCTGAACCTGCATCCCGAGATCGTGGTGGTCGACGAGCTGGCCCACACCAATATCGAAGGGAGCAGCAATCCCAAGCGCTGGCAGGACGTGATGCAGATCCTCGACGCGGGAATCAGCGTGATCACGGCGATCAACATCCAGCATATCGAGAGCGTGTTCAGGAAATCACGGGCGTGGAAGTGCACGAGCGGGTGCCGGACAGCGTGCTGGCGATGGCCGACGAGGTCGTCAACATCGACCTCACGGCCGACGATCTGATCGACCGCCTGAAGGCGGGCAAGATCTACAAGCCGGACAAGATCGCGGCGGCGCTCGGCAACTTTTTTACGCAGGAAAACTTGTTGCAGCTGCGCGAGCTGGCGCTGAAAGAGGTCGCGCTGAGGGTCGAGAAGAAAGTCGAGACCAGCGTCTCGGCCGGAGACAAGCTCCTGCGGCACGACAGGCTGCTGGCCGTGATCGACTCGTCCGAAAAGGCGGCCCGGCGCGTCATTCGCAAGACGGCCCGCATGGCGACCCATCTCAATGCCGGCTTCATCGTCCTGTACATCCAGAGCGATAAGGAGAGCGACGACCGTATCCCGCTGGCCAACCAGCGCTATCTGATCAATAATTTCAATCTGGCGACGGAACTGGGCGGCGAGGTCATGCAGGTGCACTCCAACCGCTATGTCGAGGCGGTAGTGAACGTGTGTATCGAGCGAAAAATCAGTGCCGTATATATCGGAAAGCCTCGCTTCTCCCTATACGCCCTGTTTATGACGGCGCTCCGACTGCGCCGCTTGCTCAATCGTCTGGCGAGAATGAATATAGACTTAACCATGCTATCGTAATATGAAACTTCGCAGCAAACTCAGTCTGGGCATAGGCATCCTGTTCACCCTGATCCTCATACAAGGCATACAGTCGATCCGGTACGTGCGCCACCTGTCGGTCTCCTCGAAAGAGATTCTGTCGGATAACTACAACTCCGTGCATTATGTGAGCGAGATGCTCCGCTCTCTGGACCGCTTCTCTCAGGATTCGGCCTCCCGCCGGACGCTGATTGAGGCCTTGACCCTGCAGCAACAGAACATTACGGAGATCAACGAGCGCCAGGTTACCTCCGCCCTCGAGGAGAAGGTCGGCCGGCTCAACGATTCCATTTCCGGAGAAGAGGTTCAGCAAATACGCAATGACCTGTACCGTATCATGGAGCTGAATATGGGCTCCATTCTGGCCAAAAGCCGGGGAATGGAGAGCAGCGCGGACGAGGCGGTGCGCTGGATATCGGTCATAGCGATACTCTGTGTCCTGCTGGCGGCTCTGTTCCTGCTTTATTTTCCCTCCATCGTGCTCCGTCCTATCGACAAGCTGAAGCAGGGAATCGTCCAGATCGCCAACCATAATTACGACCAGCGGCTCGATTTCGGCAATAACCGCGAGTTGCGGGGTGTCGCCGAATCGTTCAACAATATGGCGCAAAAGCTCTCCCAGTACCGGCGCAGCTCGCTCGACCGGCTGATGACCGAAAAGATGCGTATCGAGGCGATCGTCAACAGCCTTCACGAGCCGATCATCGGACTGGATTCCGAACGGAACATCCTTTTTATGAACGACGAGGCGTTCTCGATACTGAATCTCAAACGAGGAAACGTAATCGGGCGCAATGCCGCCGAGATCGCGATAAACAACGACCTGTTGCGTCGTCTGATCAGGGAACTGTACTCGAGCAGGGAATCCGACGGGCCGCACGAGCCGCTGAAAATCTATGCGGACAATAAGGAGAGCTATTTCCAGATGGACAATATTCCGCTTTACACCAATGCCGTCGGGGAGCAAGAGCGGAATTTCATCGGGAACCTGATCATTCTGAACAACGTGACGAAATACAAGGAGCTGGATTCGGCCAAAACCAATTTCATTTCCACCGTATCGCACGAAATGAAGACCCCGATCTCGTCGATTCTGATGAGCCTCCAGTTGCTGGGCGACGCCCGGTTGGGCTCGCTCAATGACGAGCAGAAACAGCTCGTAGGCAGCATCAAGGAAAGCAGCGACCGCCTGCTCGACATTACGGGAGAGTTGCTGAACCTGACTCAGGTGGAGTCGGGCAAGCTCCAGCTCCATCCGAAGATCGTCAAGCCGATCGAGCTGATCGACTATGCGGTCAAGGCCACCCATGTGCTGGCCGAGCGTTTCCACTGCTATGTGGAAGTGGAGTATCCGGAAAAAATATCGAAACTGTTCGTCGACAACGAGAAGGTCGCGTGGGTCGTTACCAACCTGCTGTCCAACGCGATCCACCACTCGCCCGAAAATGCCCGTATCATCGTGGGCGCCAAGCAGCATGACAACTGGGTCGATATCTATGTTCAGGATTTCGGTCGCGGCATAGACCCGCGTTATCATAAGAGCATTTTCGACCGCTATTTCCGCGTGCCCGGTACGAAGACGCAGGGAAGCGGCCTCGGACTGGCCATCTCCAAGGAGTTCGTCGATGCGCACAACGGCAGGATATTCGTCGAGAGCGAGGTCGGCAAGGGCAGCCGCTTCACGATCTCGTTGCGGGTCTGACAATAGCCGGCCCGAGCGAAGCAAGACGGGGATGCGTCCGAAAGAGGCATCCCCGTCTTTTATGTCTTTTATGCCGGAACGGATAGGCGGCGCGCTCCGGTTTTGTCCGGACGCGAGAGAGCCGTATGGGCATGCCGGCTGCGGACTTTACGGCCGGACGAAATGGAGGCTTCGGTGCTTATCCTCTTCGGCGAACAGGATCGCCGTGTTGACCAGGGACAGATGCGAATAGGCCTGAGGAAAATTGCCCAGTTGCTCCTTCGTATCGAAATCCAGATCCTCGCTCATCAGTCCCACGTGGTTGCCGTAGCGCAGCACCTCGTCGAAAAGGCAGCGCGCTTCGGCTTTCTCTCCCGTTACGAACAGGGCGCGGACGAGCCAGAACGTGCAGATCGTGAAGGCCGACGACGGCATCCCGAAATCGTCTTCGCTGTTGTAGCGATACATCAGCCCGTTGTGCATCAGGGCCGCTTTCACGGCCTTGACCGTTTTATGATAGCGTATGTCGTCCGCATCCAGAAAGCCGTAAGGTTCCATAAGCAGCAGCGACGCATCCAAGGCCGTATTGTCATAAGTCTGGGAAAAACTCTGCAATTCCTCTTTCCAGCCCCTCTCCAGCACATCCCTGCGGATGAGCCCGGCCTCCTGCTGCCAGCGCTTTTCGCAGTCGTATTTGCCCAGCATCCGGGCGATTCTGGCCCCTCGGTCCAGAGCTACCCAGCACATCACCTTGGAGGAGACGAAATGACGCTCCTCGCCCCTGATTTCCCAGATTCCCTTGTCGGGCTTGCGCCATTCCTGCATGACGTTGGCCTGAATCTTTTTCACCAGCTCCCACATATCCTCGATCTCGTCCAGCGGTCCCGGGACCAAGCGGTAGTATTGGTAGATCAGGTCCATCAGATAGCCGAACGAGTCGTTCTGCCGCTGATGGTAGGCGTCGTTGCCGATCCGAACGGGCTTCGAGCCTTTGTAGCCGCTCAGATGCTCGAGAATCGTTTCCGTCAACTGCCGCTCTCCGCGGATGCCGTACATGATCTGGAAAGAGTCCCGGTCGGCGGTAAAGGTGGACTGAATGAAGCGCATGAAGCGCTGTGCCACGCCGGGATGGCCCACCTTGAAAAGCGTCTCGATGGACATGGACGCGTCGCGCAGCCAGCAGAAGCGGTAATCCCAGTTACGCACCTCGCCCACCGTTTCGGGCAGGCTGGTGGTGAGGGCTGCCAGCATGGCTCCGTTGTAATAGGACATCAGCTTCAGCGTCAGCAGGCTCCGTTCGATCACGTCGTTATAGAGAGTGTATTTTTTCGTCCGGTTGCTCCAGTTGAGCCAGTAGACCAGCGTCCGGCAGTATTCCAGCTTTTCCCGTTCGATGTCTACCGGAATCACCTTCTCGTTATAGGAAAGCAGAAAGAATTCGTCTTTCTCGAGTACGATCTCCCTGCCCCGCTCGATGTCCTCCAGCGGAATCGAGGAGTAGAGGTATTGCCGGTCCGTGGCGTTCAGTGAGCTGTAGCTTTCGATATATTCCGCCCTGACGTTGCGGATGGTCTTTCCCCGGGCATAGTCCGGAGCCGGAGCGTAATGGACCCGAAACCGGGGAACGCCCCGGATACGACGCACATAGCGGTAGAGCTCGGCCGGAAGGTAGTGCTCGCTGTTCTGGGCCCGGTAATAGGGCATGAAGTCCAGTACCGTGAACTCGGCCTCGTCCGAAATGAAGTGCGTGGAGAGAATATTCGTGTGCGGAATGTAGGACTGCTCGGTGCGGTACGCTTCGGATACCTCGAAGCCGAAGCACCCTCCCTTCTCGCGGTCCAGCAGGGCCGCGAAGATCGACGGAGAGTCGAACTCGGGCAGGCAGAGCCATTCGATGTTTCCTGTTTCCGATATCAGGGCGGCCGTGCGGCAGTTGCCTACGGCCCCGTAATTGAGTCGATGGTTCATGGAAAGACGAGATTTATCGGTTTTTCGTTTGCAACAGCCTTTTTACGAAGCGGATCGCCGTCCGTCCGGGCCTTCTGCGGGACAGCTCCGGAGCGTCCGGTACTTTTTCGGTCAGGGAGCGCAGGAACGGGAGCACTCTCTCCTGCTGCGGCATGTTGTAGAGAGCCTTCTCCGAGACGCTGCCTACCTTGACGGCGAAGGAGTCGCGCGGCAGCGCCTCGAACATATCGTCGTCCGTCGTGTCGTCGCCCATGGCCAGAATGAAGTCGTAGCCGCCCTTTTCCAGCAGTCGCCGTACTTCGGAACCTTTGCTGTATTCGGGAGATTTGATCTCCAGCACTTTGCTTCCCTGAATGATTTGCAGCTTGTGCCTGAGACAGACCGAGACCAGCGCGCGGGTCAGTTGCTGGGCCCGCAGCTCGCCCAGCCACGGATCGCATTCGCGGTAATGCCAGGCCAGCGCGGTATCCTTTACCTCCAGCCGCGAACGGGGGGTCTTCTCCAAATATAGGTTCAGAATGGCCATGATTCCCGTATTCCACTGCTGTCGCGCCACACGGGTATGCCAGACTCCGTTTTCCCTGTAACGGGCTCCGTGCTCGGCAGCCAATGTCACGGGCAGTTCTCCCAGCCATCGCTCCAGTGTCGCCTTGTCCCGCCCGCTGTTGATTACGATCCGGTTGCGGGGATCGCCGCACAGAAGGCGCAGCGTATCCAGAAGCTCCGGTGTCGGACTGGCTTCCTCGGGCCGGGCGCGGATCGGAGCCAGCGTGCCGTCGTAGTCCAGCAGAATTAGCCGCTTCCGGGCCCGGGCGTAGTGCCTGCGGATCGTCGTCTCGGATTCGGGTGAAAGCCGTTTACGGTTCATCGCCCAGTTTTTCCGGCAGGCCGAGCTCCACTCGTTGATAAAACTTTCGGCCCAGCGGTTCACGGTTTGCGCCGAGACGATGCGCTGCATTTTCTTCAGCCGTCTCAGCTGCTCCTGCTCCGGCATCTCGAGCGCCTTCACGATGGCTTGCTCGATCTGGTCCATGTCGTTCGGGTTAATCAGCAGCGCGTCGCTCAGCTCCACGGCCGCTCCGGCCATCTCGCTCAGGATCAGGACTCCGGGGTTGCCGTCCTTGACGGCGATATACTCCTTGGCTACCAGGTTCATCCCGTCGCGCAGCGGGGTGACGAGCGCTACGTCCGCCACGTAGTACATGGCGACGAGCTCCTCGAATGAGAATCCGTGATAAAAATAGCATACCGGAGTCCAGTCCATCGTGGAGTATTTGCCGTTGATGGAGCCGATCTCCTCGTCGATTCGGGTCTTCAATTCGGCATAGCTGCCCACATGGTCGCGCGAAGGAACGATCACCATGGAGAGAGTCGCTTTGCCTCTGTATTCGGGATGGCGCTCCAGAAAGGACGCGAAGCCGTGCAGGCGGTGCAGGATGCCTTTGCTGTAATCGAGGCGGTCTACCGAAAGGATCAGCTTGCGGTCGCCGAAAAGCCTGCGGTATTTTTCGACCGCGTCGCGTACCTGTATTTTCGACGCGGCCTTATGATAAAGGTCGTAATTGATTCCCATCGGGAGTGCGTCCACCCGGGCCGTGCGGCTGCCCAGTTGCGCCTCGTCCAGCCGGAACTCCACATTCAGAATGTGCTGCGCGGCGCTGACGAAGTGGCGCATGTAGTCGGGCGTATGGAATGCGATAAAGTCGGCTCCCAGCAATCCCCTCAGAAGCCTGGCCCGCTCCGGCAGGATGCGGAACAATTCGTAGGAGGGGAAAGGGATGTGATGGAAATATCCGATGCATAGGTCGGGCATCGCTTCGCGCAACATGCCGGGCAGCAGCATGAGGTGGTAGTCCTGCACCCATATCCTGTCGCCGGGTTCCACGACACGGCAGATCTCCTCGCAGAAGCGGCGGTTCACCTCCCGGTACGCCTCCCAGAAACGGCTTTTGTAAAGCGTATAGGCATAGAAATAGTGGCATAGCGGCCAGATCGTGCTGTTGCTGTAGCCTTCATAGTAGTTCTCGATTTCCGCTTCGGAAAGAAATACGGGATGGAAATGCATCCTTCGCAGCTCGGAGCCGATCGTTTTCCGCTCCTGCGGATCGTCGGTACAGATACCCGGCCATCCGATCCAGTGCTTTTCGTAAGGAATCTGCAAGGAGCCGAGACCGGTGGCCAACCCGCCCTCGCTTCGCGTGAAAGAAAGCCGGTCGCCCTCTCGGGTCATCCTCACCGGCAGTCTGTTGGATATGATAAAAAGTCTCATACATGTTTCAAAAGCAAAAGAAGTACCGTCGGATTGGGTGTGTGCGCAACATTCAGATATATAGTATTTTATGTGAATCGGCTCGGGTGAGGATTCTATCAGAATGAAAAGGCGCCCTTTCATTTTGATAAGTCCGGACGATACCTGAACGACAGTTTGTTTATTGGCAAAAAGTTGACAGTCAGATGTTTGTCCGTGTTTCGCATTGTGGTGGCATCCCGATTGTCTTGCGACAGGAACGAAAATGTGAGAACCGCTAATCGTAAACGAAAATTCAAAACGATGGATCACGATCCGAAATCAATCAAGGTCATGAAGTTCGGAGGGACTTCCGTAGGCTCTCCGGCGATGATCAAGCATGTCGCGAGGCTCATCAGCAACGAAGAGCCGAAACTGGTGGTCCTGTCGGCCATGTCCGGTACGACCAATGCCCTTGCCGCGATTGCCGCCAAGTTGTCGCGGGGCGATACTTCCGGGGCTTTGGGCGACATCGAAGGTCTGGAAAGCAAATATCTCGAGGCGGCCGGTCAGCTCTATTTCTCCGAGGGAAGCGCGGAAAAGGCGAGAAGTCATATCCGGGACTCTTTTTCTTTATTGAAAGGGCTGGCGGGACGACCCTTTTCGTCCGTCGAGGAAAAGATCGTTCTGGCCCAAGGCGAGCTGATCGTTACGATGCTGATGCACCTCTATCTGGCGGAGACGGGCGTTCGCTCCACGCTGCTTCCTGCTTTGGAATTCATGCGAACGGACAAAAACGGGGAGCCGGATATGCGCTTTATCCGTCGAAATGCCCGTAAGGCCGTAAACCGCTACCCGCATAACCGTATCTTCATTACGCAGGGATATATCTGCAGGAATGCGGCGGGCGAGGTAGACAATCTGCAACGCGGAGGCAGCGACTATACCGCGTCGCTGCTCGGGGCGGCGCTGGACGCTTCGGAAATTCAGATATGGACCGATATCGACGGATTGCACAACAACGATCCCCGTGTGGTGTCGTCCACGGTTCCCGTGCGCAGGCTTACGTTCGACGAGGCTTCCAAACTGGCGCATTTCGGCGCCAAAATCCTGCATCCTACCTGCATTCTTCCTGCCAAGCTGAGGAATATTCCCGTACGTCTGCTCGATACGATGGACCCGTCTGCTCCTGGAACGCTGATCTCCGACTCGGCCGACGCGGGACGGGTGAAGGCGGTCGCCGCCAAGGACGGCGTTGTTCATGTCAAGATCCGCTCGATGCACAAGATTCCCGGCTACCGGTTGCTCGACAAAGTGTTCCACAGCTTCGCGCGTACCCGTACCTCCGTCGATTTGGTCGCCGTTTCCGACAACGAAATATCGTTGGCTACGGATAATCGGGAATGCCTGCCGGAGATACTCGACGGGCTGAGTCCCTACGCGGACATCGCGGTAGAGGAGAACATGACGATCGTGTGCGTGGTGGGCGATCTGAAACGGAACGACAAAAGTTTCAGGCACAAGATCATCGACTCGCTGAGGAAGATTCCGCTGCGGATGATCTCTTACGGGGACAATTGCGACGTGTCGTTCGTCCTGCGCTGTGCCGATAAGAAAAAGGCTTTGGAGGCGCTCAACAGCTCCTGCGTCCTGCAGTGATGGGGGCGGTTCCGGCGGAACGGCGTTTTGTGCCCGTGCCGTTCCGCTTTCTGCAAGGGGGCTTACCATCCGGTTATGACGGTGAATAGCATGCTCATCGCGGACGATACGCCGCGCGATGCGGGCGACGACCGATGCAGGCCGCCCGCTGCCGGGACGGATTAAGCCACTCCCGTAGGCCGGAAAATCTCGGAATGCGGCGGCCGGAATCTCCTCCGGCTTACCATTTTGAATAATCGCTCTATCATTTTGAGAAGGATTTCGAGAGGGTGAAATATTTCGCTTAGATGTAAATGTTTGGTAGTTAGCGATTTGTTGAAATAGGGTGCGGTTTGGCATTCATTTGGAAAAGCTCGGGCCCGAAAAATAGTAAAGACGGACTACGATCATGGAAGATACAGGCGTAATACTCGTATTTCTGACGGCATGCGTTGTGCTGTTCCTGTTTTCCCGGAGCGTGGCGGATTTCGTCGATAAGTTGAACGATTATAAAAGACAGAGAAGAAAATGGTGAGTGTTGAAAACTTTAAAACGAAGAAAAAAAGATGAACGGATTTTTGCTTTTTCTACTGCTGCTCGCTCTGGGTGGGCTGTGCTATTGGTTCTACTTCAAATGTGTCGACTGGTTCGAGAAAATTTAACGGTTACGGCTATGTTCATAGGACTATTGATTCTGAGTATCGCGGTTTTCGTCTATCTGATGTACGTGCTCGTAAAACCGGAAAAATTCTAAGTGTGGAACTATCAAAACTTGTAAATAAATGAATACCGAAATTTTAGGCGTCATTCTGCAATGGGTGGCCTTGGTCGTGCTCTGCTATCCGCTGGGACGCTACATGGCCAAAGTGTACAAGGGCGAGCGCACGTGGCTCGACTTCATGGCTCCCGTAGAAAAATGGGTGTACAAGCTCTGCGGGATCAACCCGGAGCAGGAAATGAACTGGAAGCAGTTCCTCAAGGCCCTGCTGATGGTCAACCTTTTCTGGTTCGTGTGGGGCATGGTGCTGCTCTGCTGCCAAGGTTGGCTGCCGCTCAATCCGGACGGCAACCCGGGACAGACTCCCGATCTGGCGTTCAACACCTGCATCTCGTTCATGGTGAACTGTAACCTGCAGCATTACAGCGGAGAATCGGGACTGAGCTATTTTACCCAGCTTTATGTGATCATGCTGTTTCAGTTCATTACCGCGGCTTGCGGCATGGCGGCGATGGCCGGTATCATGAAGGGGCTGGCCGCCAAAACCGCCAAGACGATCGGCAACTTCTGGGTATACCTGGTCAAGAGCACGACCCGTATCCTGATGCCGCTTTCGCTGCTGGTCGGTATTCTGCTGATTATTAACGGCACGCCTATGTCGTTCGACGGCAAGCAGACGATCACCACCCTCGAGGGCAACGAGCAGGTGATCTCGCAGGGACCGACGGCGGCTATCGTGCCGATCAAGCAGCTCGGAACCAACGGCGGCGGTTATTTCGGAACCAACTCCTCGCATCCGCTCGAGAACCCCAACGCCTTTACCAACATGCTCGAATGCTGGTCTATTCTGATCATTCCGATGGCCATGGCCTGGTGCTTCGGATTCTATATCCGGCGTAAAAAGCTGGCCGCATGCATCTTCGGGGTCATGCTATTTGCCTTTACCGTCGGGGTGTGCGTTTCCGTGCCGCAGGAGATGGGCGGCAATCCCAATATCGATGAAATGGGCATCGCGCAGGACCTCGGCTCGATGGAGGGCAAGGAGATCCGGATCGGCTCGGCGGCCTCGGCCATGTGGGGCATGGTGACGACCGTCACCTCGAACGGCTCCGTCAACTCGATGCACGACAGCCAGACGCCTCTGAGCGGCATGATGCAGATGCTCAACATGCAGATCAACTGCTGGTTCGGCGGCGTGGGCGTGGGCTGGATGAACTATTTCGCCTTCCTCATCATCGCCGTCTTTATCAGCGGGCTGATGGTGGGCCGCACGCCGGAATTCCTCGGGCATAAGGTCGAGGCCCGCGAGATGAAGATAGCGACGATGGTCGTTCTGATGCACCCCTTCCTGATTCTGGTCGGAACCGGCATATCGTCGGCGATCGCGGCCGTCAATCCGGAGATCGGCTGGCTGAACAACCCGTCGTTCCACGGACTGAGCGAGATGCTCTACGAGTACACGTCGTCCGCGGCTAATAACGGCTCCGGCTTCGAGGGATTGGCCGACAACACTCCTTTCTGGAACATATCCACAGGTATCGCGCTGATCATGGGACGCTATTTCCCGATTGTGGGACAGGTAGCCATCGCCGGCCTGCTCGCCTCGAAGAAATACATTCCCGAAAGCGCCGGCACGCTGAAGACCGACACGGCTACTTTCTCGCTGATGACCTTCGCCGTTATCGTCATCGTGGCCGCTCTTTCGTTCTTCCCGGCACTGGCTCTGGGCCCGATCGCTGATTATTTAAGTTTCTAATTACGGACTGACCATGAAAAAGAAAAATAATTCGCTGTTCGACAAACAGTTGGTAAATACGAGCCTCGTGGAGGCGTTCCGCAAGCTCGACCCTCGGACCATGATCAAGAACCCGATCATGTTCACCGTGGAACTGGTGACCGCCATCATGTTGCTGATGTTGTTCTACATCGCCTTCACGGGAGACCAGTCGCAGGGTTCGTTCGGGTACAATTTGGCGATCTTCTTCGTGCTGCTGCTGACGATTCTGTTCGCCAATTTCGCCGAAGCGATCGCCGAGGCGCGCGGCAAGGCTCAGGCTGAGAGCCTGCGCAAGACCCGCGAGGAGACTCCGGCCAAGCTGGTAACGGCCAACGGTGTCACGAAAGTGGTCAGCAGCTCGCAGCTGAAAAAGGGTGATGTGTTCGAATGCTCCGCAGGAGATACGATTCCTGCCGACGGCGAAATCATCGAGGGTCTCGCCTCGATCGACGAGAGCGCCATCACGGGCGAGTCGGCTCCGGTGATCCGCGAGGCGGGCGGAGACAAGAGCTCCGTGACAGGCGGTACGAAAGTATTGTCGGACCGGATCATCGTCAAGGTAACCGCCAAGCCGGGCGAAAGCTTCCTCGACAAGATGATCACGCTGGTCGAAGGCTCGTCCCGCCAGAAAACTCCGAACGAAATCGCTCTGACGATTCTGCTGGCCGGTTTCACGCTGGTATTCGTGATCGTTTGCGCTACGCTGAAGCCGTTTGCGGATTACGTGGGCGCCAACATCACGGTAGCCGCTTTCATCTCGCTGTTCGTCTGCCTGATCCCGACCACGATCGGCGGCCTGCTCTCGGCGATCGGCATCGCCGGTATGGACCGCGCGCTGCGCGCCAATGTCATTACCAAGTCGGGCAAGGCTGTCGAAACGGCCGGGGACCTTGATACGCTGCTGCTCGACAAAACCGGAACCATCACGATTGGTAACCGTAAGGCTACAAAATTCTATCCCGTACAGGGCGTCGACGCGAAGGCGTTTACCCGTCTGTGCGTGCTCTCCTCGGTTTCCGACCAGACTCCGGAGGGTAAGTCCATCGTGGAGCTCGGAGCTGCGGCAGGCATGAAAGCCGACCCGATGGAAATGGTGGGCGTTCGTATGGTCGGCTTTACGGCCGAGACCCGTTGCTCGGGCGTGGACATGCCCGACGGAACCCGAATCCGTAAGGGCGCGACCGAGGCGATCCGCCGTATCGTGACCGACGCCGGACATGAGTTTCCCGAAACGATAGAAAAGACGGTACGCGAAATCTCCGAGAACGGCGGTACGCCGCTGGTCGTATGCGCCGACGAGGAGGTCAAGGGCGTGATCGAGCTGCAGGACATCATCAAGACCGGTATCCGCGAGCGGTTCGAGCGTCTGCGCAAGATGGGCGTGAAGACGGTCATGGTGACTGGCGACAATCCGCTGACGGCAAAATATATCGCGGAGAAAGCCGGTGTGGACGATTATATCGCCGAGGCCAAGCCCGAGGACAAGATGGAGTACATCAAGCGCGAGCAGCAGGCCGGCAAGCTGGTCGCCATGATGGGCGACGGTACGAACGACGCGCCGGCGCTGGCTCAGGCCGACGTGGGCGTGGCGATGAACAGCGGTACGCAGGCTGCCAAAGAGGCGGGTAACATGGTCGATTTGGACAACGACCCCACGAAGTTGATCGAGATCGTCGAGATCGGCAAGCAGCTGCTGATGACGCGTGGCACGCTTACCACGTTCTCCATCGCCAACGACGTGGCCAAGTATTTCGCTATCGTTCCGGCCTTGTTCATCGCGTCGATTCCCTCGCTGCAAGCGCTGAACATCATGCGCCTGCACTCGCCCGAGAGCGCGATCCTGTCGGCCGTGATCTTCAATGCCGTGATCATTCCGTTGCTGATCCCGCTGGCCTTGCGCGGCGTGACCTACAAGCCGATCGGAGCATCGGCCCTGCTGCGCCGGAACCTGTTCATCTACGGTTTGGGCGGTATCGTAGCGCCGTTTATCGGCATCAAGCTGATCGACATGTTAATTAGCGTATTCTTTTAATCGAAAGCAGTCATGAAAAACTTATGGATATCAGTTAGGATTACGTTGGCGATGTGCGTCGTGCTGACGGTGGGTTACGTTCTGCTTCTGCGCCTGACTTCGGCCGTTGTCTCCCCGAACGACGGGGAGGCCGCCCTCGTGGAGCTCGACGGGAAAGTGGTAGGAGCGGCCAACGTAGGTCAGGCTTTTACCGACAGCGTCTATTTCTGGGGCCGTCCCTCGGCCGTGGAGTACAACGGGGGCGGTTCTGGCGGAAGCAACAAGGGCACGAACAATCCGGAGTACCTTTCGGAGGTGGAAAGTCGTATCGAATCGTTCATGTCGGCTCATCCATATCTCGGGAGGGCCGAAGTTCCCTCTGAGCTGGTTACGGCGAGTGGTTCGGGTCTCGATCCCGACATTTCGGTACGAGGGGCCGAGGTTCAGATTCGTCGGGTGGCGGCTTCGCGGGGCATGTCGGAGGAGGACGTGCGTAAGATCGTCGAAGCGAGCGTTGAGCGTCCTTGGCTCGGTCTTTTCGGGACGTACAAGGTGAACGTTCTGAAGCTCAATGTCGCCCTCGATGAGGCGCAGGGACGGTAACGGGCCGCATTTCTATGAAAAGACCGGATAAGCCATTCTGGCGGTTGGCGGCATGCATGATTTGCTTTCTGATCGTTCTGCTGCTATTGGATATGGTTTTCTGAGCGCCGTCTTCCGTTAAGATTTTCGACACATGCGGCATGGAAACCCCGGCTTCCGTGCCGCATGAGGGGGACGGCGTATCGGATCGGCAAGCCTGCGAGCGGGTCCGGAAAGACCCGGAACGGGCTGACAACAGGATTATCGATAACCCAAATAAAAAAAGGAAAATTTAGACTATGAAACGTTTTATGATTTGCGCTCTGGCTTTGGCCGGAGTGTTGACCGCAGGCCGTGTTTCGGCTCAGGACAAGGGAGTTTCTTTCAGTGGCGGGTCCGATCTCGTCAGCGCCTACGTATGGCGCGGCGTTACTCAGGCCGGCGTCAGCCTTCAGCCCACGCTGACCATGACGGCCGGCAAGTTCTCGGCTACGGCGTGGGGCTCGGTGGACTTCGCCTCGACTTCTTATAAGGAGATGGACCTGACGCTGGCCTATGCGCTGGGTCCCGTGACCCTCTCGCTGGCCGATCTCTACTGGGAAGGCGGCGCCGGGGACCGGGGGCTCGTGAACCGCAACTATTTCACGTTCGACGGCCGCTCGCCTCACCGCGTAGAGCTCGGCGCCAGTTGGGTCGTGTCGGAGAAGGCTCCCTTTACGCTCTCTTGGTACACGATTCTTTTCGGCGCGGCCGACGTTAATGCCAAGGGCAAGCGGGCTTACGGTTCCTATTTCGAGGTGGCTTATCCGTTCAACGTGAAAGGAATCGATATGAAGGCCGGCGTGGGCATGGTTCCTTGGAATGCCGTCGGGACTTACGGCATAGACCGCGATTTCTATGTCCAGAACGTTTTCCTGAACGCCGGCAAAAGCTGGGATATCAAAGGAGCCAACGGCATGAAGCTGGGATTTTTCACCAATCTGATTTGGAACCCGGCTACCGAGGATGTCAACTTCGTAGGGGGCATCTCGTTCAGAATGTAGCGCGACGGGCGGAGAACGGAATCGTCTTGACGCCGCGACGATCGGAACATAACGTTCCCGGCTGTCGTGCGGGCGGATCGGCACGACGGCTCGCTCTGCAGGAAAAAGTGAGGGGAGCCTTTCGGCGAATACTTGCCGCCAGATCCGCCGACGTACCTTTTCACGGAAGGTCGGGATAAAAAGGCGGGTATGAAGGGCCCCGTCGGGTATCTTGTGAATATGGCAATGATGTCACGCGACACATTGCCATATTTTGTTTTCGCGCGCCTTCGGCCGGAAGCGCGCGTGCGACCCCGGGGTTGCCGTATGTTCGTCCGGCCGGAGGACGTGCGCGTCGGAATGTGTCCGCCACTTCCGGCGCGCACGTCGTTTCTCCCGGTGGACGTACCGGCGCTGCGCGACGGAGCGCAGGGATATGCCTTGTCCGCCGTCTCCGCTCGCGATTCGGATGCCCGTTTCGGCGAGTGCGCGGGTAGCGCGGCGGGCGGAAGCATAGGCACGTTCGGTTCGGGCGCGACGCTCTTGTCGTTGAATCGGTCGCCATGAGGACGTGCGGCGATACCCTGCTGGGTATTCCGCCATGCCTACAAGCGCCATCCCTGCGTGCGTTCCTGAATGTTCCAGAGCCGGGCGTATAAGCCGTCGTTCCGCATTAAACTGTCGTGCGTGCCTTGCTCCACCACCTGGCCCTCCGCCAGAACGATGATGCGGTCGGCATTCATAATCGTCTTCAGGCGATGGGCGATGACAATGACCGTCCGTCCTTTTATAAGCGAGTCGATGGCTTTTTGCACCTCCACTTCGTTTTCGGGGTCGAGCGAGGCGGTCGCCTCGTCGAGCAGCACGATCTGCGCCTCTTTCAGCATGGCGCGCGCAATGGAGAGCCGTTGCTTCTCCCCGCCGGAAAGGGTGCAGCCGCCTTCGCCCACCATCGTGTCGTAGCCTTGGGGCAGACGCATGATGAAATCGTGGCAGCAGGCTTTTTTCGCGGCGGCTATGATCTCGTCGTCCGAGGCATCCTTTTTGCCGAACCGAATGTTGTTGCGTATCGTGTCCTGAAAAAGATAGACGTCCTGAAACACCATGGAAATGCGGCTCATCAGCTTCTCCGGGTCTATCTCCCGCATCGGGATGCCGCCGAATGTCACGCGGCCTCCGGAGGGGTCGTAGAACCGGGCGCAGAGCTTCATGACCGTGCTTTTTCCGCTTCCCGACGGCCCGACGAGCGCGGTCAGGGAGTTCTGCGGCAGCGTCATGGAGATGTCGTGCAGTACTTCTTTGTCCCGGTAGCCGAACGATACGTTCTCGAATACGATCTCTCCGCTCGCGGGAGCCTCTTTCGTCCCTTTCATTTCCGGCTCATTCATCAGCTTCAGAATGCGCCCGCCGGAAATGGAGAAGTGACGGAACTCGGTGAAGTTGGTCAGGGCCGAAGTCAGCGGGTCAAATACGCGGGAGCCGACCACAAGAAACATGACGAACGTGAGTACCGACAGTTCTCCGCCCAGCAGCAAATAAGTTCCGCACAGGACCATCAGCGTCAGTCCGGCGCGTACGAGCGTGATGGCGAGCAGGACGAAAGGTCCCAACAGCGCCTCCAAGCGAATGCAGGCGCGGCGCAGTTCCGCGAAGGCGTCGCGCAGCCGGACGAAGCGGTCGCCCAGCAAGTTATAAGCTTTCATCACCCGGATGCCTTGCAGGTACTCCTCCAGCCGGTTCCCGGCATAAATCTTGGCGGCTATCTGCTTGCCGCTCAGTTTTTGCTGGACGCTCGTACTGATCCGCAGCACGAAGATCGCCAGAGGAAGCGCGACGAACATGGCGACGGCCATGCGCCAGTCTATCCAGATCAGCGACAGAAATGCCAGCAGGGGCATGACCGAGGCGCCCATCAGTTGGGGCAGATAGTGCGAAATGCCGGTTTCCGCCATCGTGAAGTCGGTGATGAGCATGGATGACAGATCGCCCGGATCATGCTTTGACAAAAAGCCCAGCGAGAGCTTACGAAGATGCTCGGCCAGCGAGACGCGCCCCGCGGCGCTCATCTCGTAAGCGCCTCGGAAATTGGCGCGATAGGAGGCTCTTTCCGCCCATGCCATGACGAGCATATAGCCTGTCAGTATCCCGAATATCCACCACAGGCGGTTGGTATCGAGCGGTTGCCCGCAGCCATCGGAGCTGCGGAATATGATACGGACAGCCTCGATGGAGAGGCAGAACGGAACGATGTTGACCAGGTTGGCGAGCATCGTATAGCCCACGGGCTTGTACAGGCGCTCCGTATGGCCGATCGTGATATTTTTTATCGCATTCATTGTTATCGTCTATTTTACGTTCAGCTGCCAGCGGAACGCGCTCGTGTAGGCGTTCCACATGTTTCGATATATCCCATCCGTCGAGACGAGCTCGTCGTGCCGTCCGCGTTGGGCTACTCGCCCCTCCTTCAGCACGATTATCTGATCGGCGGAAACGACGGACGAAAGGCGGTGGGCGATAATGATGACCGTCTTGTCTTTGATAAGCGACTGCAAAGCCTGCTGCATCTTGTATTCGTTCTCGGGATCGGCGAATGCGGTCGCCTCGTCCAGAACGAGTATCGGGGCGTTTTTCAGAATCGCTCTCGCCACGCAAACCCGCTGCGCCTCTCCGCCCGACAGGAAGACCCCGTCGTCGCCGATACGGGTTTCGTATCCGTCGGGAAGCCGTTCGATAAAGTCGTGGCATTGCGCGGCTCGGGCAGCTTCGACGACCTTCTCCCGGGTTGCGTCGGGGGAGCCTACGGCAATGTTTTCGTAGAGCGTATCGTAGAACAGGAAAGTGTCCTGAAATACGAACGATACGAGATTCATCAGCCGTTCGGTCGCTATCTCCTGGACATTTACGCCTCCAATCAGGATCTCTCCTTGCTCGACATCCCAGAAGCGGGGAATCAGGTTGGCGACGGTGGATTTTCCGCTTCCCGAAGGGCCGACGAGGGCGGTGATTCGACCTTGTCGGGCCGTAAAGCAGATGTCGTGCAGCGCCTCGGTTCGGGCGGCCTGCTCTTTGTCCTCGTATGCGAACGAGACATGGCGGAATTCGACGTCGTGCGTGGCGGGGACTTTCGGATGCGCGGGTTCGGGAATCGGCTGCCGGTCGAGTATCCGGTCGATGCGCGATACGCCCTCGTCGATCTCCCGGGTGCTGCTGCCCAGATACATCAGTTTATACACCGGCGAGGCGACGCCCGGCCCCAGAATGATGAAGAAAAGCCAGACTGCGGCCAACGCGAGGCTCGACGGATCGCCCCGCATCAACAGAATGCCGACGGGGAGAATGAACGTGACCGTCGAATTGAGCAGTACGGTAAAGCCGATCATTCCCGGCTGATAGGTATCGCAGACTTTGAGAGCGTATGTTTTGTATGCTTCTATTTCCGCATGGAACCGCCGGAACGACCGGACGCTTTGGCCGAATATCTTTACCACCGGCATACCCCGGACATACTGTACGGCCGAGGCGCTCATCTGCTCCTGCGCATTGTAATAGATGCGCGTGAACTCCCGGGCGGTTTTCCCCATGAAATTGGAGAACTGGATCAGAATGCTTGCGGCGATTACGGCGAGGCAGATGCCTGCCAGGTAGCCGTTGAGCGAGAAAAAGATGAGAAACATGACGACGACCGTCGCCAAGACATTGACCAGATCGGGAATCGTATGGGCGATGAAGTTCTCGATCTTTTCCACGTTCTGCTCCATCGTTTTCTTGACGGCGCCCGTCGACGTCCCGTTCAGGTAGCCGAGCGGCAGTCGTCCTATATGCTCCGACAGCCGGATGCGTAATCCGTAAAGGATGCGGTACGCGGCCACGTGAGAGGACATCAGCGAAGCGTACAGCAGCAGCAGGCCGCCGATCAGGCCGCCGAATGCGGTCCAGCCCCACCGGATCATGCTTGCGGAGTCGATAGCGGATAAGTCTCCGCTGCGATTCAGTAATTCGTGAAGTATTTCGTATACCGACCAATAGGGTACGAGCATGCATACGGCGCTTCCTGCCGACAGGATGCCGGCCAGCGCCATCAGCCCCTTTTTTTGCCCTGCAATCTCGAACAGGCGGGACAAGCCTTTTTTTTGCTTTGCCATGATATTGTGATTCAGATGATTTTATAGCCGAGCAGTGAACTGAACTGATAGCACAGCCTGGTCATTCTGCCTAAAATCTGTCCGAAAAAGAACCCCCAGCGGGAACGGAAGAATTTCATATAGTTGGCCTGTTCCAGCAGACGCAATCTCGGCTCCCACCGTTCGACGAGGTGTCCGTCGCTGATGCCGGAGCGAATCTGGGCTTTATGATTTTTCAGCGAGTCCGGTTTCACGCCCCGTTTGCTCATGGCGGTTCCGCATACGTCGAACCACAGCTCGCCTCCGCTGAAGCGGACGGCGATATGGTGTAAGAATGCGCGGACCTGCTCGGGATAGAAGTACATCAATACGCCCTCGACGACGAAAATGAAATCGCCTTCGGGGTGGGCTGCACGGAGCTCATCCATCCAGTCGGTCTCGAGTAGCGAGCAAGCAAGATAACGGTCATGGGCCGGCTCGGGTATAAGGCTTCGACGTAAGGCGATGACTTCCGGCAGATCCAGTTCGTAGAACGCTGTTTTCCCGTCGTCCCCGATACGCTGATAGCGGGTGTCCAGTCCGCATCCCACATTGACCACGACCGGATGCGGGCGGGCGGAGATAAAGTGCCGGACGGCATGGTCGAAATACCAGCCGCGTATGACGCAGCCCAGTTCGCTCAATTTCGCGCCGTCGAACCGGGCGTAATCGTACTCGATGTTTTCTACCAGTCGCGCGGCCGATTCGTCGCGCAGGATCGGATGCTCTCTGCGATTCTCTTTCGCCCGCATGTAAAGCGGGATCAGCAAGGTCTCCGCTACGATGCTTTCAAATACTGTTTTCTGTTTCATATTATCTGTTTTTCATGCTGTTATCGGATCAATAATGAACGATATTCAATATCGTTCACAAAAAAAGAGGAGAATCTCCGTCAAGATTCTCCTCTCAAATCGGCTCCGGCTGCCGGTCGCTTATGCTTCACATCGTTCATACTCTCGTTATAGCCCTCCAGCCTTGTATCTCGAATAAAATATAATCGTGCACGATACGTTCGGCCTCCCTGCGACCGGTCGTGTGCATCAACAGTTCCTCGAAAAGCGTGAACATCCAGACCACATGCAGGTGGATCATGAAGTCGGAAACGGAGTCGTTGATCTCGGGATGTCGTTCTTTCATGACGGCGAACCACCTTTTGACGCACTCCGTCGAGCGATCCGTGTATTCCTCCCTGAAGTTCTCCAGCGAAGAGCCCTGCGAGCGGAACAGCAGAATTTTCAGGAGTCTCCCGTATCGGTTTATCAGGAATACGTACTCGTCGACGGCATTCTTGAGATACTTTTCCGAGCGCATCAGCATGATGTCCGCCCCCTTTGCCCCGTGATGCTCTTGCAGCATCCGTTCCAAGGCCTCTAGAACGGGACGTACTACCGCGCGGAACAATTCGTCTTTGTTGGAAAAGTAGTTGTAGAGATTGCCCACGCCCGCTCCCGCGGCATCGGCTATCTCGCGCATGGAGGTCTTCAGATAGCCCCGCTGCGCGAATCGCTTCTCGGCTTCGGTCAATATCCGGTTCCGTATGTCCGGCTTGAGAGTCTGCATAGGATGAACGGTACTCTGTCGAAATGCAAAATTATATGGCGCCGGTGTAGCGGTCAATCCCAACTAATAGGGATTTTTGCATGGCTCTGTTCATATGGTGCATCGGGCGGGCTCGGATATTTTCTGCTTTATTCGGAGTCGATCGCTCTCCTGAAAAAATCGTTTCTTTCCCGGACGGACCTGAGAAAGAACGAGGCTTGGGACTTGCTGGAGCGTCCGGCGATGAGGGCGGCGGCAGGCAGATTCAGAGGACCCGTTCGTTGTCCGGCTCCCGTCCCGGCTGCGGAGTCTCATCGCTGAAGCGCCGGAGCTTCACGGGTACGGTTGTTTGCCTTGGCTTGGTTCGGCCGACCGGTTTGCGAACGGGACAAGCGTTGAGAGCGGCCGGGCCGAGCAGGAAAAATGTATGGCGGCTGTTTCGGGAAAAAGCGGCCGGACGCTTTGTCCGGGAATAGGGCGGAGCGCCGGTGGTCCGACAGGTCACGAGCCCGACGGGGCCGCCCGGTCCGGTCGGGCGGGAGCGGTCCGGTCTCCGGCAGGGAAGCCGGTCGTATGACGTTTCGATTAAATTTATCCGACAAGGCTTGCTGTTTTTGCGAAAAACTTTTTATCTTGTAACAAATTTCGGCGCGTTCGGCAAGGAAGAGGCCTCTTTCCGAATGCGGAAGTAATTGAGCGAAAGGCCTCTATAAACTATATAATTACTTGCAAGGCCTGTCCGAAACTTGTATCCGGATTGAACCATTAACCTTATTATGATTATTGATATGAAACACCTGAACATGAACAATTCGGGATTCTTCTCCGCAAAGGGAAGGCGTTCCCGTGGCGTGCGCGCCGCTCGCACTTTGATGTGGTCGGCCTTCATGGTCCCGTTGCTGATGATGGGAGCGTGC
>CABUJP010000026.1:0-22650 GCA_902491835.1 uncultured Alistipes sp.
CCGATGTCGAGCCGTTTTTCTATGGCAACCAGTATTTCCTGTTCGTATACCGCAACTACACCGACGTCCGTCTCGTGGCGGCTCCGCCTTCATCCGTCGGCAAGTTCGGCGGCGATACCGACAACTGGATGTGGCCGCGTCATACGGGCGATTTCTCGCTGTTCCGCGTCTATGCCGGGCCCGGCAATGCGCCGGCCGACTACTCGAAGGATAACGTGCCTTTCCGTCCGCGTCGCTCGCTCGCGATTTCGACGCGCGGACTGCGCGAGGGCGACTTTACGTTCATATACGGGTTTCCGGGGCAGACCCAGCAATACGTTTTGTCCGATGCGGTCGACTATCTGCTGAACCGGGGCAACCCGCACAAGATCGCGCTTCGGACGATGCGTCTCGACATCATGAGCGAGGAGCAGGCCAAGGATGCCGATACGCGCATCCGCTACGCGTCGAAGCATGCCTCGGTGGCCAACGCGTGGAAAAAGTGGCAGGGCGAGAGCCGGGGACTGGAGCGTCTGGGCACGCTCGGCAAGAAGCGCGAGCAGGAGAGCCGCTTCGACCGATGGGCGGCCTCGCATCCGCAGTACACCGGTCTGCTCGGCTGGATGAAGGCCCTGTATGCCGAGCTGGAACCTTACGCCTTCGCGCGCGATTACTATAACGAGGCTTACCGGGCCATCGAGCTCTCGCGTTTCGCGTCGGCTGTCCGCCGGATGCCGGTGTCGAAGCGGGCCGCTGCCGCCAGAGCGTTCTACAAGGATTACAGTCCCTCGATCGACCGCCGGATCGCCGAGCGGATGCTCGGACAGTATCTGGAGAATGTGCCGCAGGAATTCCGTCCCGAGGCTTTCGTCCGGACGGTCGATTCGCTGGGAAGCGTGCGGGAATTCGTCGACGATCTGTTCGGGAACAGCCTTTTTACTGCGCCCGAGCGATTCGAGCGGATGACGGCAGGCGATTCGGCGACCGTGCAGGCTGCGATCGAGGCCGATCCGGCCGTTCGGCTGGCCGATGCCTTCGACGCGGTGTACCGGGATCGTATATTCGGTCGTTACCGCGATCTGAGCGCATCGATCGCGTCGCTCTATCGTATCTATATGCGCGGACTGATGGAAATGGAGCCCGATGCCGTTTTCTATCCCGACGCGAATCTGACGCTACGCGTCAGCTATGGCCGCATGGAGGGCTACAAGCCGCTCGACGGCGTGTACTATACGCCTCAGACGACGCTCGAGGGAATCATGGAAAAGGACGACCCGACCGTGTACGACTACAATATTCCCCAGCGCCTGCGCGATTTGTACGCGTCGAAGGACTACGGCCGCTGGGCCGTCGACGGGACGGTTCCGGTCGCTTTCCTCGCAACGAACCATACGACGGGCGGCAACTCGGGCAGCCCGGTGCTCAACGGCCGGGGCGAGCTGGTCGGCCTAAACTTCGACCGCACGTGGGAAAGCACGATGAGCGACATCGAGTTCGACCCGTCCAAGTGCCGCAACATCGCCGTCGACATCCGTTACGTGCTGTTCCTGATCGACAAGGTCGGCGGAGCGGGCTATCTGCTCGACGAGATGGACATACGATAGGAGCGGTGTAGAAAACCGTCTCCGAGAGGCCTTTCCCGAGACATAACCGTGTTGCGGGAAAGGCTTTTTCGCGTTCGGCCCGCTTGTCCGGCGGGGGCGTTCCCTTTGCCGGACCGTTTCCCTGCCGGCATTCCGGAGTATGGGGCGACTGTTCCGGCCGCGCGTATTTCGGTTGGCGTTCCGTGTTCTCGCGCACCATGAATCCGAATTGCCGATTTCGTCGTGCGGCGGCGCAAGACTTTTGGTCGAGGAAAGCGAGAGAGCGGCGAGCGGGCTCGGTAGGGGGCGACGGTCCGCGATGCGCTACGTCCGAGTCGTGTAATCTCTTTTGTAAGGCGCCTGCATTTCTTCGTGTGTCGGTTTGACGTAGCAGGATTCCTGCGGGTTACGGCCTGACGGGCCCGCTCTTTCGCCGGCTTTTGAGAATATGAGGATTGCGAGGGCGATTATGTTTTTTTACGTACCGAATAATGTTCGCACAAGGGATTTTGCATCCGCCGGTTGCGGCTCGCGATCGCAGGCCGCGCATCCAGTTCGGGCCTTGCTGCGAATCCCTTCCGCCGAAGGAAGGCTTGTGCAGGGAGCCGGGCGCCGGGCGCGTCGAAAATTCGACGATCGACACAGTAAAAGATGATAGGGCTCGGAATGTACGGCGGACGTGTCGGGCGACGGATGCCGGGATGTGGCTGATCGCTTTTGTGGCGGTTGGGCCATTGTTGGCCGCGCTTTTTATTGCTGCGCGGCCCGACTCGCCGCTTATTTCAGCGTGATCCGCTCCTTTTCGAGTACGACGATCCCTTGCTTGAACAGCCGACCCGCACTGCGCTTGAACGTTTTTTTGCTCATGCCGGTGAGCTTGTGTATCGCGTCGGGCGCGCTGTCGTCGCCGAGCGGGAGCATGCCTCCGGCTTTGCGCAGCAGTTCCAGCAGCCGCTCGGCCGACTCCTTCACTTCGTCGTATCCTTGCTTCTGCAGACTCAGGTCGATCCGGTTGTCGTCGGTGATTCGCGTGACATAGGCTTTCAGCCGGTCGCCCACATGTACGGGCCGGAAAATCTGGTTACGGTAGATCATGCCCCAGTGGCGGTCGTTGACTACGACGCGGAAGCCGATCGGGCTTTCGAGCGCGACCAGAATATCCGTTTCATCGCGGGGAGCGACGCTCAGTTCCGCGTTGCCGACGAACGATTTCAGGTAGGTCGTTGCGACGGCCCGGCCGGTGATGTTGTCCGAGTAGACGTAAACGACGTATTTCTTGCCGATCTCGATGCGTCCCTGCTGGTTGCGGTTCGGCAGGAACAGGTGCTTGGCCGGAATCCCCCAGTCGAGAAAAGCCCCGTGCACGGTCTTGTCGACCGTTTCCAAAAAGGCGGCCTGTCCGACCGTCGCCAGCGGCCGCTCGGTCGTGGCGACGAGCCGGTCCTCCGAGTCGTGGTAGACGAACACTTCCTTGCGGTCTCCGATCCGGTCGGAGAGCGAGACGAAACGGTTCGGGAGAAGCACTTCGTCCCCCTCCTCGTTACCCAGATAAAGTCCGTGGTCCGAAATTCGGCGGACGGTCAGCGTATGGTAGTGTCCTGCGGTCAGCATAAGCGCGATTTTTTGCAAAGCTACGTTATTTCGGCCGATTATTCCTCTTTCGGCCGGATATTCTGTCCGGGAAAACGTCGGACGGCTTGCCGGAAAGGTCTATGGTAAACGGTTCGGAGCCCGGCGGTCGCGGAGTTCGGAACGATAAGGATGCCGTGCTTTACGCGGAACCGGCTCCGTTTCGTCCGGCGGCCTTGCGGTCCGGTGGACGAACGGGACCGTGCCCTCCGTCCGGATAAGGATCGGAGCGACTCCGAAAAAGGGAATAATTTTCGTATCTTTGTACGCTCGTTTCAAGAACGCATGAATATGAAATATTTGTTCTGCTCGCTGCTCGCGCTGGCTTCCGTTTCGGCCTGCGCGCAGCCTTCCGGTGCTCCGGCTCCGTCGTCCGTTTCGCTGGCCCCTGTCGTCGTGCCCGCGTTGCCGCAGAGCCTGGAGTTTGCCGGCGAGGCGGTGCCTCTGGACAACTACGACACGCGCGAAAGCCTGCTGCGCGAGCTGATGAGCTGCATGTACCTCCACTCGCGCACGACGCTGACGCTGCTCGCCACGACGCGCTATTTTCCGGTCATCGAGCCGATCATGAGGAAATACGGGATTCCGGACGATTTCAAGTATCTCTGCATGGCCGAGAGCGGGCTCGACCCGAACGTCCGCTCGGGAGCCGGCGCGGCCGGCCTGTGGCAGTTGATGCCGGCCTATGCGAAGTCGGCCGGGCTGCTCGTAGGCGGAGACGTTGACGAGCGCTACGATGTGACGAAGGCGACCGAGGCGGCTTGCCGCTACTTGGCCGACGCCTACGAGCGGCTGGGCAGCTGGACGCTGGCCGCCGCCTCGTACAACGTCGGCGTGGCGGGCGTATCGCGACGGCTTGCGAAGCAGGGCGTCGATTCCTATTACGACCTGTTCCTGCCCGCCGAGACGCTGCGCTATGTCTTCCGCGTGCTCGCGTTCAAGCTCATCGCGCCCGATCCGGCCGCCTACGGGTTCCGCATCGATCCCGACGATTACTACAAGCCGCTGACGGACTACCACGAGGCGACGGTCGAGGGCCGGCCGATCGACTGGGCCGCCGTCGCGCGCAGTCACGGGACGAACTACAAGATGCTTCGCGAGCTGAACCACTGGATCAGAGACTACGACTACGATAATAAAGCCGGCCGCTCGTTCGTTATCAAGGTTCCGAACCGGGATTTCCGCCGCGCGCGATAGTCCGGGAAAAGGGTTGAAATTTGACTTATGTCCGAAGAGAAGACGATAAGGGTATACGGGGCGAGGGTGCATAACCTCAAGAACGTCGACGTCGAGATTCCGCGCAATAAGCTGACCGTCATCACCGGGCTGTCGGGCTCCGGCAAGTCGTCGCTTGCCTTCGACACGATCTATGCCGAGGGGCAGCGCCGTTATTTGGAGACGCTTTCCACGTACGCCCGTCAGTTCGTCGGCACGATGGAGCGTCCCGACGTCGACAAGATCACGGGGCTCAGTCCGGTCATCTCGATCGAGCAGAAGACGACGAACAAGAATCCCCGTTCGACGGTGGGTACCGTGACGGAGATCAACGACTTTCTGCGCCTGCTTTTCGCCCGTGCCTCGGAAGCCTATTCGCCCGTTACGGGCGAGATGATGGTGCATCATACCGACGAGCAGATCGTCGATCTGATCCTTCGCGACTTTCCCGGGAAAAAGATCGCGCTTCTGGCGCCGCTGGTGCGCGGCCGCAAAGGGCACTATCGGGAGCTGTTCGAGAGTCTGGTCAAGAAAGGCTATCTGTATGCCCGCGTGGACGGCGAGATTCAGGAGATTCATGCCGGCCAGCGGCTCGACCGCTACAAGATTCACCATATCGAGCTGGTCGTCGACCGCCTGGTCGTGAAGCCCGATGTCCGGGCGCGGATGCTCAAGAGCCTGCAGGAGACCATGCGGCAGGGCAAGGGGACGATGATGGTCTACGACTACGATACGAACAACGTGCGCTTTTACAGTCGTCACCTGATGTGTCCGACGAGCGGCATCGCGTTCAACGAGCCGGCTCCGCATACGTTCTCGTTCAATTCGCCTCAGGGTGCCTGCCCGCATTGCAACGGGCTGGGCGAGGAGGCCGTTTTCGACCTGAAGCGGATCGTGCCCGACGGCGGGCGCTCGATCCGCGAGGGAGGCATCGAGCCGCTCGGCCGCTATCGCAACAATCTGCTGTTCGCCGAAATGGAGGCTTTGGGGCGCCGGTACGGCTTTTCGATCGACGACCCGATCGAGTCGCTCGACGAGGAAGCCCTCGGCGCCGTGTTGTACGGTGCGAGCGAGCCGCTGCGCATCGACGCCCGCGAGCTGGGCGGCACGGGCAATTACATGGTGTCGTGGGAAGGGTTGGCCGACTACATCGAGAAACAGCGGGAGGACTCCTCCTCCGCCCGGGGCGACAAATGGAAAGAGCAGTTCGTCGTCCGCAAGGTGTGCGGCGTGTGTGGCGGATCGCGTCTGAAAAAGGAGGCCCTGCAATTCCGCATCGACGGCAAGAACATCGCCGAGCTGTCGGCCATGAGCATCGAGGAGCTGGCCCGCTGGATGGAGGGTCTCGAGGACCGTCTCTCCCCGAAACAGCGACAGATCGCCCGGGAGCTGCTCAAGGAAATTCGCGAGCGGCTGCGCTTCCTGCTCGACGTAGGGCTCGGCTATCTGTCGCTCAGCCGCAGCTCGCGCTCGCTGTCGGGCGGCGAGAGCCAGCGTATCCGGCTCGCTACGCAAATCGGATCGAAGCTCGTCAACGTGCTCTACATTCTCGACGAGCCGAGCATCGGGCTTCACCAGCGCGACAACGTCAAGCTGATCGCCAGCCTGAAGGCTTTGCGCGACGCGGGCAATTCGGTGATCGTCGTCGAGCACGACGAGGACATGATGCGTCAGGCCGACTGGATCGTCGATGTCGGCCCGCGCGCCGGCGTTCGCGGCGGAGAGATCGTGGCCGAGGGACCTTTGTCGGAGGTGATGGCTTCGGGCGGCATGACGGCCGACTTTCTGTGCGGTCGCCGTCGGATCGAGGTTCCGGCCGTGCGCCGCAAGGGTAGCGGGCAGAGTCTGTTCGTGCGCGGCGCGAGGGGAAACAACCTGAAGAACATCGACGTCGAGTTTCCGCTGGGACGGATGATCTGCGTGACGGGCGTCAGCGGCAGCGGCAAGTCGTCGCTGGTCGACGCGACGCTGCGCCGGGCGCTGAGCTGCGAACTGTACCGCTCCTACGAGCGGCCGCTCGAATACGACCGCATCGAAGGCATCGAGCATATCGACAAGCTGATCGTCGTCGATCAGTCGCCGATCGGCCGGACGCCGCGCAGCAATCCGGCCACTTATTCCAACGTGTTCGGCGACATCCGCAAGCTGTTCGAGTCGACGCCCGACGCGCAGATTCGCGGGTTCAAGGCGGGCCGCTTCTCGTTCAACGTGAAGGGAGGGCGCTGCGAGGCGTGCCGGGGGGCCGGCGTGCAGACGATCGAAATGAATTTCCTGCCCGACGTTTATGTCAAGTGCAACGTCTGCAACGGGCACCGGTACAACCGCGAAACGCTGGAGGTCAAATACAAGGGTAAGAACATCGACGACGTGCTGAACATGACGGTCAATCAGGCGGTCGAGTTTTTCGAGGCGATTCCGTCGATCCATATGAAGCTCAAGTCGATTCAGGACGTGGGGCTCGGCTATCTGACGCTCGGACAGCCCTGCACGACGCTGTCGGGCGGCGAGAGCCAGCGGATCAAGCTGTCGACCGAACTGGCCAAGCGCGATACGGGCCGGACGCTATACATACTCGACGAGCCGACGACCGGCCTGCATTTCGAGGATGTCCGCGTGCTGCTCGACGTGCTCGGGAAACTGGTCGACAAGGGCAATACGGTGATCGTGATCGAGCATAACCTGGACGTGATCAAGGTGGCCGACTACCTGATCGACATCGGTCCCGAGGGCGGACGCGACGGAGGCCGTCTGGTGGCGGCCGGGACTCCCGAGCAGGTCGCTCGCGTCGAGGAAAGCTATACGGGACAATTCCTCAAGCCCTTGCTCGGCAAGTAAGCCTTTCCCGGATTTTCATCGGCAGGCAACCTGTTTCCGAAAATAATGGCGACCGGGTGTTTCGTCCGTAGTGTGGAGAGATCGGATCGTTTCCGAAAATGTGCGGCGACCGGACGTTTCGTCCGCAGGGCCCGAAGAGAGACAGAGCCGGGTCTTGGTGTGCCCCTTTCCGATTTCCCTGATCTTGTGTGTATCCCGGAACCGCCGAAATGTGGATAACCGGGCCGAATCGTGTTGATAAGTAGCCTTCGGTCTGTCGACAAGTCTGTTTATATCTCTTCGCTTTTTGTTGGTAGTAAGAATCTCTCGATTGTTGACGGAGACACTGGATTGTATCGGGAATGGTTTCAGCGGCATTCATTCCTGATTCGGTCCCAGAACCGTTGCGTTTTTCTTGATGTGTGTCGTATGTCCGTACCTGTCCGGTTCGGTTATAACTGACAAAAAGAGACCGTTCGCTTTCTACGGATACATAACTTTCCCCGGGTCGATTGATGCTTGGATTTCATGCAAGAGCGGACACGAAGACCGAAGTACGTTGGTACAAATCCGCCGTGCCCCTCCTGTCCGTGATAGTTGCGGAGCGGCTATTTCAGGGGCGAGTCGGGCTCTTTGGCCATGTGGTTGTAGTACAGCCGATCAAGCAATCCCGGCGCGAACTTCTTGATCAGCATGGTGGCGCGTCCGTTGAAGTCCATGGCGAGCGTGCGCTTGCGCCGGACGATCCCGCGCGCGATGCGGCGGGCCACTTCGGCGGCGCTCATCATCTTCTCCTCCTTACGCGGCGACTCGCCCTGAGCCGATCCGTCGGCGGTCAGGGCCGAGAAGCGCACGTTCGACGCCGTGAAGCCCGGAGCCGCGATCATTACGTGCACCCCCTTTTTCAGGTTCTCGATGCGGACCGTCTCCAGAAATCCGGTCATCGCGTATTTCGAGGCCGAGTAGCCCGTGCGGCCGGGCAGGCCGTGAAATCCGGCTACCGACGACACGCCGACGATCGATCCGCGCGAGGCCTGAATATACGGCAGCGCGTATTTCGTACAATAGACCGTCCCCCAGAAATTGACATCCATCAGCCTTTTGAGCACGCCGAGATCGACCTCGTCGAACAGCGCGCGCATCGAGATGCCGGCATTGCAGATCAGCACGTCGATCCGGCCGAAGCTCGAGATCGCCTTTTCTACCAGCCGGCGGCAATCCTCTTCGCGCGTGACGTCCGTCGGTTCGTAGACGGCTTGCGTCCCTCGGGCAGCCAGATCTTCGGCGATGGAGCGGAGCTTGTCTTCCGACCGGGCGCCCATGACGATTCGGGCTCCCCGCGACGCGAACTCGTACGCCAGCGCACGGCCGATTCCGGACGATGCTCCGGTAACGACGATTGTTTTGTCCTTGAAGTTCATGCTTTCGTATCTTTTGACTGCGTTTCGGGCGCAGCGGTTATTCGTTCTTCCTTGCGCTTTCGCGTCGGAGCCGGCCGGGCGGGGCCGTTCTCCTCGTTTGTTTCCGGGCCGCCGAGCGTTCCGATGCGAAATCCTCGGCGCGAGCGACCGTGACTCTGTTTGCCGTGCAAGCGCCTTTGCAGCGGCTTATTCCGAGGGGGAGCGGTTCGTCCCGCAGGGCTTTCCGGAAATTTATATCTGCAGCAGGCCGAGCGGCCGCATCAGGTCCCATTTCTTCGACAGGTAGAAAGCCACGAAGGACTCCTCGCTGTAATGTCGGAACAGCTCGGCCGCCTCGCCGAACGTGAACTTGCGCGACAGATCGGAGGCGGTTTGCATCAGGCACAGCAGAAATTCGGTCTCATGCGGCTTGAATTTCAGTTTCCTTGCGGACGAGGCGCCGTGCAACACGAGGCCGTCTTCCTGCCGGACGGGGGGAGGACCGATCCACACGACCCTTGCGTTCTCGTCGAATAGACGCGATGCGTCGGGTCGGATCATCTGGTCGGCTATGAGCGAGGCGTCCACTGCCGTGCGAGGCGTTTTCCCGGCGAACCACTTGTGGACCGGACGGTCGAGCCCGTCGCCGGCCATGTAGTGCCTGAGCGCCTCGTTGAGTCCTTCCCCGACCAGACGGATATCGTATCCCCGGTTCTCGACGAATGCCACTTCGTTGTTGGCGAACGCGTGCACATGGGCATTCCGGCGACGGACGCCGAACGCTTCCGGGTCGGTTCCGCTCGGGCTGTGAACCGTCATCGCGTACCGGTGCCAGAAAGCCGAGTCGATCAGTCCGGCCCGGAACATCTGGCGCACCACCTCGAGCGAGTCGACGCTCTCCTGCAGCGTTTGGGTAGGAAAGCCGTACATCAGGTAGGCATGGACCATGACGCCCGCATAGCTGAAGTTGCGCATGGCGAGCGCGGCTTGCGCTATATCGACGCCCTTGTTCATTTTCTTCAGCAGTCGGTCCGAGGCCACTTCCAGCCCGCCCGATACGGCGATGCATCCGGCCGCGGCCATCAGCAGGCACAGGTCGCCCGTGTAGCGGCTCTCGAAGCGAACGTTCGTCCACCAGCTGACGCACAGTCCGCGGCGGAGTATCTCGAGCGATAGGTCCTTGAGCAGCTTGGGCGGGGCCGCCTCGTCGGTGAAGTGGAAGCTGCGGCTGCCCGTCTGTCGGATCACCTCTTCCATCCAGTCCACGAACGTGGCGGCCGGGACGCTCTCGTACCGCCGGATATAGTCGAGCGACGTGTCGCAGAAAGCGCACTTGGCCCAGTAGCAGCCGTGCGCGATCGTCATCTTGTTCCAGCGTCCGTCGGTCCACAGCCGGTGCATCGGATTGGTCGTCTCGAGCAGCGAGAGATACCGGTCGAAAGGCAGCCCCGTGAAGTCCGGACAGCCTCTTTCCCTGTGGGTCACGTTCCCCTCACCTTCGTGATAGCCGTCGCGCGTGTAGGTCCGCACGAGCTCTCCGTCCGAAAGAATCCGCTCCAGCGGCAGCTCCCCGTCGTCGAGTATCAGGTAGTCGATGTAGCGGAAGATGCCCCGGTCGCTCATCGTTCGGAGCTCGGTGGACGGGTATCCGCCTCCCGCGGCGATCCGGATGTCGGGATGGCGCTCCTTGAGGTATTGCGCGCACCGCAGCGCGGCGAGCAGGCATCCCGGGAAGGGGATCGTGAAGCCGACGACCGTCGGCCGCTCGGCCGTGATTTTCCGTTCGAGCAGCTCGCACATTCTTTCTTCGATCGGGTTCCTCGGCTCGGCCAATACGGTCTCGATCTCGGCGAACGACCCGATCGCCATAGCCAGGCGCTCGCCGTAGCGGACGATCTCGAAGTGCTCGGTCACCGTCGCGCGGATCAGATCGCTCAGATCCTGCAGATAGAGCGTGCAGAGGAATTTGGCGCATTCCGCCGTGCCGAGGGTGCCGAACAGGTCGCTCAGGTCTCCGATCGTCCCGAACCTTCCCGCCTGCGGCAGAAACTCGCCCGTGCAGATCAGCTGGGCGAGGCCCGGGTCCCGTCCGCGCAGAAAATCGACGACGGCGTCGATCGTGGCCGTATAGCGCGTCCGCATGGCATGGATGCGCTCCAGATTCTCGTCTTCGTCCGGAATCCGCAGCTCGAAAACCCGCTCGAGAAAGTCCCGCGAGAACACGGCTCCGATCAGTTCGACCGACAGGTCGGCCTGAGCGACGTCGAACCCCCTGCGCCGGAGGTAGCCGCTCAGGTAAGCGGTGGCCGGATAGGGGCAGTTGACCTGAACGAACGGCGGCGTGACGAGCAGCAGCTTTTCCACGTTATTCGGGAATTTCGACGGTCAGGCCGTCGTATGCGAAATAGATGCCCTCCGGCAGCGCGGCCTGTTCCTCCGCGTGGCGTCCCATCTGGTGCGATACGTGCGTCAGGTAGGTGGCGTTAGAAGAGACGGCGCGGCTGATCCGCAGCGCTTCGTCGAGCGTGAAGTGCGACAAGTGAGGTTCCTTGCGCAAGGCGTTGATGACCAGCGTGTCTACGCCCCGTATTTTGTCGATTTCCCGCTCGTCGATCCGGTTCATGTCGGTCAGGTAGGCCAGCGGGCCGATCCGGAAGCCGAGGACCGGCAGCTTGTAGTGGATGCCCCGGATCGGGACGATCCTCGTCTGCCCGACTAAAAAAGGCTCGTCGGGACGAATCGTATGCAGGTCGATTTCCGGAACGCCGGGGTAAGGATGCTCCGAGAACGCATAGTCGAAGTCCTGCCTTACCCGCTTCTGGACCCGCTCCTCGGCATAGAGCTTCACCGGAGCGCCGGAGGTGTAGTTGAATGCCCGCACGTCGTCCAGACCGCTGATATGGTCCTTGTGCTCGTGGGTCAGCAGAATTCCGTCGAGTCTTTCCACGCCCGCCCGCAGCATTTGTTGCCGAAAATCCGGGCCCGCGTCGATCAGGATCGTTTCGCGGTCCGTCTCGATCAGGGCCGACGTTCGCAGCCGCTTGTCCCGCTTGTCCGGCGACAGGCAGACCCTGCAATGGCAGGAGATGACCGGTACCCCCTGCGACGTCCCGGTTCCCAGAAAAGTCAGTTTAGCCATGCGGAATGATAGTTTGCAGGTCCCAAAGGTAACAAAAAAAACGATTCGCCGGGCCGCTCGGAGACTGCCTGTCGCGCTGCCCGAGGAAGTTTCTTCCGAACCGGCCTGATTCCCGATTTTTTCGGAAGACGGTGAAAGCCGGGCGAATTCAGGTCTGCCGTGCGGCGGATTTCCCGGACGACTGATCGGGAAGCCCTGCCGGACATATTTGCCCGAAGTTTGCTGTAATCGGTTCGGCGCCTGTGCACGGAGCCGAAATGATCATAGCGGATTTATGGTAGTTGCCTATTTGAGAGTGAGCACTGGGAAGCAGAATCTGGCGAACCAGCAGGACGAGATCAGGCGGTTCGCCGCCGCCAGAGGCATCGTGGTCGACCGTTGGGTGACCGAGGTGGTCAGCGGCCGCAAGAGCGAGAAAGAGAGAAAGCTGGGCCCGTTGCTCGGGAAAATGCGGTCGGGCGATACGTTGATCGTGACGGAGCTGTCGCGGCTGAGTCGCACGCTGACCGACATCATGGCGATCATGGGGCGCTGCCTCGAGCACAGGATCGTCCTTTACAGCACCAAGGAGGGTTATGCCTTCGACGACAGCATCAATAGCAAGGTGCTCTGCTTCGCCTTCGGGCTGGTGGCCGAGATCGAGCGGAACCTGATCTCGATGCGGACGAAAGAGGCGCTGGCCCTGCGTCGGGCCGAGGGCGTGCGGCTCGGCCGTCGCAAGGGGAGCTACACGAAGCTGCGGATACTGATCGACAACCGCCGGGAAATCGTACGGATGCTGCGCGGCCGCAAGTCGATCGCCGACGTATGCAGGCGTTACGAGGTTTCCCGGGAAACGTTCAACGCATTACGGAGGCGGTACGGCTCGGTCGCCCGCGCGGCCGAGTCGCGCCGAAAGTCCGGATAGCTTTTCCGTAGGGAAGCGTGCGTTCGGCGACATGGCCGCTTCGCGCGTTGTTTTCGAGGTATCGATTGCCGAAAGCATTGGAAACAATCCGATACTTTCCGTATCTTTACGCCCGGAAATCAACACGCGAGATTATGAAATTCGAGGAATTAGGACTTCATGAAGATATTATGGAAGGAATCCGGCCGATGAACTTCGACCAGATGACTCCCGTGCAGGAACAGACCATACCGGTGATTATGGAGGGGCGCGATCTGATCGGCTGCGCCCAGACGGGAACGGGCAAGACGGCGGCCTATACGCTCCCGCTGCTCGAGCGGCTGTTGCGGGAGGGCAATCCCGACAACGTGGTCAAGTCGCTGATCGTCGTACCCACGCGTGAGCTCGCGCAGCAGATCGACGTCCAGTTTCAGGGATTCTCCTACTTCCTGCCGCTTTCGACTACGGTCGTGTACGGGGGCGGCGACGGGTTCGGGTGGAGCGAGCAGAAGCAGGGCATGCTGATGGGAACCGATATCGTGATCGCCACGCCGGGCCGGCTGATCGCGCATATTCAGAACAGCGGAATCGACCTTTCCCACGTCGAATACTTCGTGCTCGACGAGGCCGACCGGATGCTCGACATGGGCTTTTTCGACGACATCATGCGGATCGTGTCCCAGCTGCCTTCCGAGCGTCAGACGATCATGTTCTCGGCCACTCTGCCGCCCAAGATACGCAAGCTGGCCAAGGAGATCATGCACGATCCGGCCGAGGTCAACATCGCCGTGTCGAAGCCCAACGAGGCGATCGAGCAGTCGGCCTACGTCTGCTACGAGAATCAGAAGATGGGTATCGTCCGCGAACTGTTCTCGAAGCCTACGGGAACGAAGACGATCATTTTCTCCTCCTCGAAACAGAAGGTCAAGGAGCTCGCCTTCTCGCTCAAGCGCATGAAGATGAACGTCGCTCCGATGCACTCCGACCTGAAGCAGGAGCAGCGCGAGGAGGTCATGCTCGACTTCAAGAACGGCAAGATCGACGTGCTGGTGGCTACGGACATCGTGGCGCGCGGGATCGACATCGAGGACATCGGCACGGTGATTAATTTCGACGTTCCGCACGACCCCGAGGATTACATTCACCGCATCGGCCGGACGGCCCGGGCCGCGGCGACCGGCACGGCCATTACGTTTGTCAACGAGAAGGAGCAGGGCAAGTTTCACCGGATCGAGACCTTCATCGAGCGGGAAATTCCCAAGGCCGCGCTGCCGAAGCAGCTGGGGCCGGGTCCCGCTTACGATCCCGGAATCGGAGAGCGTCGCGGTGGCCGGGGCGGCCGGAATGGATCGGGTCGCGGAGGCCGCAACCGGGGCCGGGACCGCGGCGGAGACTCTCGTCCCGCGCTCGAGTCGCGTCCGGACCGAGGCAGCGGTTCCGCCGGACGTTCCCGGGGACGCCGTCACGGACGGGGGCCCCGCAGGGAAGAGAGAAAGAAAGACGCCGAGAGTTAGTCTCAGGGGCGGATTGGCACGTGGTATGCCGTTTCCCGTCGGATGTATGCGGATGTTGCGTCAGTCCGGGAAAAGCGTCTTCGCGCGGAATCCTATGAGCCGACAGCGAGTTTCGGTTCTCCGTTTGTAGCGGCTTCCGGTTCGACCTCGGAGCGGGTCGGAAGCGGGTTTTGCTTTATGGTTCCCGACTCCGGCGACATGCGGCTTATTCGCGAGAATTGAGACTGATATGATATCGTTATGGAAGTATCTTTGAGCATAGACGACGCGACCTGTATCCGGTGCGGCCGGTGCGTGCGGGTGTGCCCGTCGGTCATTTTCACGCAAGCCGCCCCGAAACAGCCGGTCGGCGTGCAGCATCCGAACACCTGCATCGTCTGCGGACATTGCGTCGCGGCTTGCCCGACCGGCTCGGTCCGGCACGGCGACTTTCCTGAGGAAAAAGTGCATCCCGTGGATCGCGGCGGGCTTCCCTCGCCCGAGCAGATGCTGGCGCTGTGCCGCTCCCGGCGCTCGAACCGCGCGTTCACGTCGTCTCCCGTTCCCGAGCGGGCGCTCGAGATGATCGTCGAGGCGGCCCACCGCGCGCCGACGGCCAGCAATCTGCAACAGGTGGCGTTTACGCTGGTCACCGATCCGGATACGCTGAGGCGCATCACCGCCTTTACGATCGAGACTTTCGGCTCGGTGGTTCGCAAACTCGAGAATCCGCTGCTGAAGCCTTTGTTGAAAGTCCTTGTCGGCGGAGCTTACAGGTACCTGCCTAACTTTCACCGGCTGATCGGCGAGTACGGCGAGGGGCGCGATCTGATCCTGCGCGGCGCTACGGCGGTGCTGCTGATTCACACGCCCGACGGCTCGCGCTTCGGCTGTCAGGACTCGAATCTGGCCTATCAGAACGCTTCGCTCATGGCCGAGAGCTTGGGAGTCAGCCAGTTCTATACGGGTTTCGTCTGCTCGGCCGCCGGACAGGCCGGACACGGCCTCGAGAAGCTGCTCGGAATCGACGGGAAGATCCATGCCGGCATGGCGATGGGTATGCCGGCTTTCCGGTTCCCCAACTACGTCGATCGCCGCGAGGTCGAGCTGCACCGGTTGTAAGCCTGCCGGTATCCGCGGTTCTTTTGTGCGAGATATGCTTCCCCGACGGCTTGCGGGCTATCGGGTAGCGTGCGATACTATCGCTTTATCGCGCGATCCTTTTTTCCGCAGCACCGTACATGGCAACAGTCTTGCAGATTCCGTCCATGCATATCGCCGTCATACGGATATGAGCCGAGATCGTCCGTGACGGACGGCCTTACCGGAGCATGGCCGCGACGATCGGAGTCGCCGATAAGTTGACGATGGGACCTGTGCCGTCCGGGTGCGTCCGAAAGGAAAGGCTATCTTTTCCGGAGGTTTTCGCAATATTCCGACGGAGTGATACCTTCCTGTTTCTTGAACATGCGGCTGAGGTGCTGGGGATATTCGAATCCGAGCTCGTCGGCTACCTGCGCGATGCTCGCCCCGGCCGCGAGTCCGTTTTTCGCCCGCTGAACGACGTATCGGCGGATATGGTTGCTCGCCGTGTCGCCCGTTGCCTTTTTGATCGTGTCTCCGAAGTAGTTGGGCGACATGCACAGCCTGTCGGCGCAATACTGTACGGTCGGTATGCCGAGCGAAAGCTGTTTTTTCTCCTCGAAATAGTCTCGCAACAGGCGGTCGAACTTCATCAGTATGTCCGAGTTTTCCAGCTTCCGGGTGACGAACTGCCGGTTGTAGAAGCGTTGGCAAAAGTTCAGCACCAATTCGATATATCCCACTATAATGGCGTTTTGCAACTCGTCGTGTCTTTTCCGGAGCTCGTCCCTTATCTGCCGCATCAGCGAAACGAATACGTCGTGTTCCTCGTCGGTCATGTGCAGGGCTTCGTTGACGCGATAGTCGAAAAAGGAGTAGCCTTTGATAGCTTTCCCCAAGGGAGTTCCGTGCAGCAGGTCAGGATGAAAAAGCAGTGCCCAGCCCGTCAGCATGACCTGTTCGCCGTTATCTTCCTTCCCGCCTATCTGTCCGGGAGCCACGCAGATGACGGTTCCCTTCTTGTAGTCGTACTTGCCGCATCCGTATGCCAGATCTATGTCCGCCTCGTCGTGGAAAAAAATACCGTAGACGCCGTAGTCATTCAGGCTGTGACGGACGGGCGATACTTCCGCATAGTCGATGACGCTGACCAGCGGATGGCGGTCTGCGTGTCCGAGATAACGACTGTAGTCGCTCACGTTTTTTATTTTCAAAATCTTACTCATACCGTCGTATGGATTCGACCGCCCGATACAAAGATATTATTATTTCGGAAAGGCGGGTCCGTGTCGGCGTATCGGAATCAGTAAAAACGGTACGAGTTTCCCGCATATCGTTACGTCCGCTCGGGCGCGATCCGGTAACTTTGCTGTCACAAAAGCAAGAATGATGAATAGGCGAGTGGAAAAGGTTCCTGCGGAGTTATATGATGACGAGGCCGTGCGTTTCATCGCGGATCGCTATCATACCGCTCCTCGGGAAATAGTGCGGTGCTTTTTCATGCAGGACGGTATAATGGCCGATTCGGAGGAAGGGCCCGTGACTTTTCGTTTGGAGGACAACGAGATGGAGATATTGCGAGGATTGACCGGCAGTTGTCGTTCCTGAAATTTGCAAGCTATGGATAGAAGAAGTTTTCTGAAAGTCTCGGCCATGGCGGGAGCGACATGGGCCATGTCCGCAAGATGGAGCGAGATTCTCGCGGCCGGAACGAGACGGCCGGGCGACGTTGCCGGTAGCGGCCGTGGTGCCGCTCATGTTACGGAACGTCGGGTATTGGGAACGGGCAAGGCCGCATGCGAGGTTTCGACTCTCGGTTTCGGCGTGATGGGCATGACCTATAACCGTAGTCAGCATCCGGACAAGAAGCAGTGCGTCCGCTTGTTGCACGAGGCGGTGGATCGAGGGGTAACGCTTTTCGATACGGCCATCGTCTACGGACCGCTGAGTAACGAGCTGCTGGCTGGGGAAGCCTTGTCGGAGTTCGGGGACCGTATCAACGTAACGACCAAATTTGGCCATGAGGTCATCGGAGGGAAAGCTACGGGCCGTCAGGACAGCCGTCCGGCGACCGTTCGCCGCTATTGCGAGGAATCGCTCCGCCGGTTGAGGCTCGACTCTCTGCCGCTGTTCTACCAGCACCGTGCCGATCCGAATGTGCCGGCCGAGGAAGTGGCGTCGACCGTCGCCGATCTGATGAGAGAGGGCAAGGTGCAGCGTTGGGGCATGTGCGAGGTCAGCGCCGAAACCATCCGCAGAGCCCATGCCGTATGTCCGCTTACGGCCGTTCAGAGCGAGTATCACCTGATGCACCGCCTTGTGGAGGAGAACGGAGCGCTCGATACCTGTCGGGAGCTGGGTATCGGTTTTGTACCGTACAGTCCGCTGAACAGGGGCTTTCTGGGCGGTTGCATCGGCGAGTACACGGTGTTCGACCCGGACAACGACAACCGTCAGACTCTGCCTCGTTTCCAGCCGGAGGCTATCCGCGCGAACCTGCGTATCGTGAATGTGCTGCAGCGTTTCGGGCGCGAATACGGCATGACCTCGGCGCAAGTGGCGCTCGGCTGGCTTTTGCAGAAAGCCCCGTGGATCGTGCCGATTCCCGGGACGACGAAACTGTCGCATCTGGAAGAGAATCTGCGCGCGCCGCAATTTTCCCTTTCGTCCGAAGCATGGAAAGCGCTGGAAGATGCCGTCGCCGCCATTCCCGTTGTCGGAGACCGGTACGATGCCGAGCAGCAGCGGCAGGTAGGCCACTGAGGAATCTGTAAAAAGGGTAGTATAATCCGGAATCGGTCTACCGTCCGGGCGGCAATGCGACCTTATCTTTGCATAGAAGAAAGTAGCGGGAGATATCGCGTTATCGGCCGCATGATGCCGGTCGCGTCGGCCGCTGACGGTCGGATGATCGGGCGCGGATGAGTATTGCGCGGCATCGGGAAAGCCCCGCTCCTATCTGAAACTGTCGGAGCGGGTGACGCCTGCGCTCGGACGCGCGTCTGTACGCAGGACGATCCGTACCGGCTGAAACTGAAAAATGCGGAGCGGAGGGAGACGGATACCGTACGGTTACGATGTAAGTAAGCGTTTAAAATAGAATAACCATGAGAATACAGGTGATCGCCATGCTGACATGGCTGGCTTTTACGAATGCCACGGCACAAGAAACGACTACAAAATCGACGAATATGGAAGCATTGGAATTGACGCGGGAGTGGGACAAGACATTCCCGCAGAGCGATCGGGTGGAACACTCGAAAATCACGTTCCACAACCGCTACGGCATCACGCTTGCCGCAGACCTTTACAAGCCGAAAAATGTACGGGGGACTTTGGCGGCCGTCGCCGTCTGCGGTCCTTACGGCGCGGTGAAAGAGCAGGTATCGGGCCGCTATGCCCAGACCCTTGCCGAGCAGGGCTTTCTGACCATCGCTTTCGACCCTTCCTATTATGGCGAAAGCGGCGGGACGCCCCGTTATCTTACGTCGCCCGAAATCAGCACGGAGGACTTCAGTGCGGCGGTCGACTATCTGTCGACCCGTGAGGACGTCGATCCGGAGCGTATAGGAATCTTAGGTATCTGCGGCTGGGGCGGGTTCGCGCTCAATGCCGCGGCCAACGACCCGCGCGTCAAAGCTACCGTAACCTCTACCATGTACGACATGAGCCGCGTGAATGCCGCCGGATATTTCGACGCCATGAGCGCCGATGACCGTTACAGGCTGCGCGAAAGGCTCAACGCTCAGCGCACCGAGGACTACCGCAACGGCAGTTACAGACGCAACGGCGGCGTAGTCGATCCGGTTCCCGAGGACGCTCCGCTTTTCGTGCGTCAGTATCACGATTATTATAAGACGGCGAGAGGCTATCACCGCCGCTCTCCGAACTCCAACGGGGGAATCACCGAAACCAGCGCCCTGTCGTTCGTCAACATGCCGATTCTTTCCTATATCGGGGAGATCCGCAGCCCTGTGCTGCTGGTTCACGGCGAAAAGGCTCACTCCCGCTATTTCAGCGAGGATGCGTACAAGAGGCTGACCGGCGACAACAAGGAACTGCTGATTGTTCCCGGGGCCAACCATGTCGATCTGTACGACAATCCGGATGCGATACCGTTCGACAGGATAGGCGAATTTCTCCGGAAATATTTGATGGACGAGAGATAAATCGGTCGCGCATGGATCGCAGAAGCTTTCTGAAAACGGCATCGGGTTTCGCGCTGCTCGCCGCCGGAGCCGCAACGGGCATTTCCCGTCTGCTTGCCGGTACGTCCGCTTCTTCGGGAAGGGGGAGCGCACCGAACGGGGAGGCGTCGGGCGGTAGCGCCGCCACGGAGCGCCGCCGTCTCGGAGGACTGGACGTGTCGGCTATCGGCTTGGGGTGCCTTCCGATGGTAGGCTACTATGGCGGGAAATACGATAGACGGGATATGATCGCTCTGATCCGCCGTGCTTATGACAAAGGCGTCACCTTTTTCGATACGGCCGAAGTCTATGGTCCCTACGTCAGCGAAGAGTGGGTCGGCGAGGCGGTCGCCCCGTTCCGGGACAAGGTGAAGATCGGTACGAAATTCGGCTTCGGCGTTGAGGAAGGGCAGCCTACCGCGCTGAACAGCCGTCCCGACCATATCCGCCGGGCCGTGGACGGTTCCCTGAAGCGCTTGCGGACCGACCACGTCGATCTGCTGTACCAGCACCGTGTCGATCCGGATGTGCCGATGGAAGACGTGGCCGGAACCGTCGGGGACTTGATGCGGCAGGGAAAGGTGTTGCATTGGGGCTTGTCCGAGGCCAGCGCCCGCTCCATTCGCCGGGCACATGCCGTCTGCCCCCTTTCCGCCGTACAAAGCGAGTATGCTATCTGGTGGCGCGAGCCGGAAACGAAGATATTTCCGACGCTCGAGGTGTTGGGCATCGGATTCGTGCCTTACTGCCCGCTGGGGCGCGCGTTCCTGACCGGAGCAATCGACGAGAACAGCCGCTTCGAGAAGGGCGACCGTCGCTGGAATCTGCCGCAATTCACGCCCGAAGCCTTGAAATACAATATGCCGCTCGTCGCCTTGGTGCGCGAATGGGCCGGACGCATGGGGATAACGCCGGCACGGTTCGCCCTGATATGGATGCTGTCGCGCAAGTCGTGGATTGTCCCGATACCCGGCACGACCGATCCCGCGCACTTGGACGATTTTCTCGGAGCGGGAACGATCCGTCTCTCGGCTTGGGAAATGGAGGAGTTTGACAGGGAGTACGCGAAAATCGACCTGATGGGGCATCGGGCCGATCCGTTTACGGAAAGTCAGATAGATAAATAGTTATGGACCGAGTTACTTTGAATAACGGCGTGGAGATGCCGATACGGGGCTTCGGTGTCTTTCAGATACCCGATGCCTCCGAATGCGAAAGGGTCGTTGCCGATGCGATCGGCGTCGGCTACCGGCTTATCGATACGGCCTCGGTGTACGGAAACGAGCGGCCTGTGGGAAAGGCTGTCCGAAACAGCGGCATCCCGCGCGAGGAGCTGTTCGTCACGACCAAGGCATGGATATCGGAAGCCGGATACGACCGGACGTTGCGGGCTTTCGAGGCCTCCCTTGCCCGATTGGAGCTGGAATATATCGACCTGTACCTGATCCATATGCCGTTCGGTGACTATTACGGAGCATGGCGGGCTATGGAGGAACTCTATGCGGCAGGACGGGTACGAGCTATCGGCGTTTGTAATTTCGAGCCGGACCGGCTGCTGGACCTGTGTCGCAATGCGAGAGTCGTTCCGGCTGTCGATCAGGTCGAAGCGCATCCCTATGCCCAGCAGACCGAGGCGATGCGAGTCATGAGAGACCTCGGCGTGCAGATGGAGGCATGGGGACCTTTGGCCGAGGGACGGAACGGGTTGTTTGCGGACGAGACGTTGACAGGAATCGGCCGCAAGTACGACCGGTCGGCAGCTCAGGTCGTGCTACGGTGGCACTTGCAGCGCGGGGTCGTCGCCATTCCCAAGTCGGTGCATCGGAGGCGGATGGAGGAGAACTTCGACATCGGGGATTTTACGCTCGCGGCAGAGGATATGGCGACTATCGCGGCAATGGACACCGGCCGTAGCCTGATCCTCGACCTGCATGCTCCGTCGGAGGTGGAGCGATTGTATAATATCGAATGTGAAATGGACGGCCGATGAAAAAGTTGCTATGGATTCCGCTGTTGTCGGTTGCCCTGCTGTCTATGGCGGCCTGCGGAGGAGACGGCGGCGAGCCGTTTGCGCCGGGACAGTCCGGAGCGCCCGAACGACCGGACGAAGAAGACGGCGCCGGGCCCGATGCGCCGGCGCCCGGCGATAGCGGACGCTATTTGGTGCTTTATGCCACGCGCACGGGCAATACCGAGCGTGTGGCGCGACGGATTCAGGCGGCGCTCGGTTGCGATATGCTGGAAGTCGAGCCGCAGGAGCCTTACGATAACGATTATAACGCTATGCTGGAACGGGCGCGGGAAGAGTTGGAAGCTGTTCGGCAAGGCCGCTATCCCGCAGTCAGGACCTCGATGGAGAGCTTCGACGATTACGACATCGTCTTTGTCGGCTATCCGATCTGGTACGGCAGCATGGCGACACCGATGCAGGCGTTCCTGCACGGGCATGCCCCGAAACTTGCCGGCAGGCGGATCGCTCTGTTCGCCACGAGCGGCGGCAGCGGGATCTCCGTTTCGGCCGGCGAAGCCCGTAGCCTTTGCCCTGCTGCGACCGTAATCGATCGAGCCTTGCTATTGACTTCTTCGGACCTTCCGAAGATGGAGAGCCGCGTGACGGAATGGCTCGACGCGGTCGGTGCCGGTCGGAAAGAAGCGGAGACATCCGGCGTCTCGTCGATAAGTATCACGGTCGGTGACCGTGCGGTTACTGCAACGATGGAGGACAATGCCGCCGCGCGGGATTTCCTTTCCCGTCTGCCGCTGGAGGTCACGCTGAGCGATTACAACCATATCACGGAAAAGATTTTCTATCCCTCTCCGGTCCTGACGACCGAGGGCGTTGCGGGCGGTTGTGCTCCTGCGCCGGGCGACATGGCCGTTTATGTGCCGTGGGGTAACGTGGCGATTTTCTGCAAAAGCTGGTCGTATAGCGACGATCTGATCAAAATCGGGCATGTCGACGATGACGGTATCGAGGCCTTGAGCGTGGCCGGGGATGTGCGGGTAAGGTTCGAACGGAAATAATATGGTCGTTGTGTTTTTGTAAAGTTATGACAAAGAAAATTATGGGCGTCCTGTCGCTGCTTGCCTTGCTGTCGTGCGGTACGGCCGTGAAGGAGAATGCCGAACAGCGAAGCATGATGGAAACGAACAAGAAAAATCTCGGAAGTCTGCTTGCTCTCTATCCCAAACCGATGACGGTCGTCGGTGCGGAGGTCGAGGGCAAGGTGAACTGGCTCGTC
>CABUJP010000027.1:0-22626 GCA_902491835.1 uncultured Alistipes sp.
TCGACCCGACGGCCTTGTCCATGATGTTCTCCTCCTCGCTCTTGGTGACCATGATCACCGGCGTCATCGGCCGCAGCTCCTTGATACGCGGGAGCGTCTCGAGACCCGTCAGGCCGGGCATCATTTCGTCGAGGATGATCAGGTCGAACGGCTGGGACGAAGCCAGATCGATCGCGTCGTAGCCGTTGTTGCTCGTGACTACGTCGTAGCCCTTGCCCTGAAGGAACAGAATGTGGGGCTTAAGCAGGTCGATCTCGTCGTCGACCCACAGGATTTTGGCAGCACTCATCGTTTCACCGGTTTTATTTCATACAAAGATAGCTAAATTCGGCACATGCGTCGCGCCGCATCCGGCCGCATGTTCTTTCAAAGAATGCAAAAACCGGACTTTTATTGTCCGAAGCCGCAGACTAACCGGTAACTTTCAGCGTTATATCACTACCGGGCCGGGATCGGGCCGCCGCTTCGGACGGCGAAAGCGCGTCGCATGCGGCGGAGCATCGCCGTCCGTACCAGCAAACAACTGAAAAACAGAATCATAGAGAAAAGTTTACTGTTTTTCACTATTTTGGGCTGATTTTTGCGTGTGCGGGAAATAGAAACGGAATAGGAGTGAAAGAGTTAGCATTTTTCCGCATCGGGGAAAAATATTTACTTCCGTAATTTCTTTATAAGGAAATAAAGATATATATTTGCACTCCAATGGACTAAGGGGAAAAATAAGTTTAAACTAAATATTTTTGGATTATGACAAAGGCGGATATTGTTAACGAAATTTCAAAAGGCACCGGTGTCGAGAAAGCGCAGGTGCAGCAGATCGTGGAAGCGTTCATGGAAAGCATCAAGGACTCGCTGACCTCGAACAAGAACGTCTACCTGAGGGGCTTCGGCAGCTTCATCGTCAAGAGGAGAGCGGAAAAGGTAGCCCGCAATATTTCGAAAAACACGACTATTACGATTCCTGCCCACAACATCCCGGCGTTCAAGCCGGCCAAGAGCTTCGCGGGCAAAGTAAAAGCCAATGCCAAATAGTTAACCATTTTAATTAAACCTTACGATCATGCCAAGCGGTAAAAAAAGAAAAAGGCATAAAATGTCTACCCACAAGCGCAAGAAACGTCTGAGAAAAGACAGACATAAAAAGAAAAAGTAGGTAGCACTTTTATGTGTCGGAATGTTATAAACCTAAAGTACCCAAGGGTCTTTAGGTTTATTGCATATTGAATGTCCGTAACCCACTCCCCCGCACGCGTCGCCGAACAAGGCGGCCCGACCGCCCTCAAGGGACTCTGCGTGCGAAGAAACCTCACAGACTCTGATGAATAAAGAACTAATTATCAACGTAACCCCCAGCGAGATCGCCATCGCCCTGTTCGAGGACAAGCAACTGGTCGAGCTGAACAAGGAAAAGTGCAAGACGGGGTACTCCGTCGGCGACATCTACCTGGGGAAGGTCAAGAAGATCATGCCCGGCCTGAACGCCGCGTTCGTCAACATCGGGTATGAGAAGGACGCTTTCATCCATTACCTCGATTTGGGCCCGCAGTTCACCTCGCTGCACAAGCTCGTCGGAACGCTGACCTCCGGGAAAAGAGCTCCTCTGTTTCAAAACATACGCCTCGACAAGGCGATGGGCAAGACCGGCAAGATTTCGGGCTTCATAGCCAGCGGCCAGCCCATTCTCGCGCAGATCGCCAAAGAGGCCATATCGACCAAAGGCCCTCGCCTGACGTCCGACATCTCGCTGGCCGGACGCAACGTCGTGCTGATCCCCTTCTCGAACAAAATATCCATCTCGCAGAAAATCCGCTCCAACGAGGAGCGCAACCGGCTCAAGCGGATCGCCTCGGCCGTGCTGCCCAAGAATTACGGCGTCATCATCCGCACGGCCGCGATGGGCCAGCAGGACGCCGACATCGAGCACGACATCACGTCGCTCGTGCGTCGCTGGGAGAAAGTGCTCGACGGCCTGCGCAACCAGACGCCCCCGTCGCTGATCCTGAACGAGGAAAACCGTACGACGACGATCATCCGCGACCTGCTCAACGGGTCGTTCAGCAGCATCTACGTCGACGACCACACCGTATACGAGGAGATCCGCGAATACATCCGGATGATCGCTCCGGACAAGGAAAAGATCGTCAAGCTGTACAAGGGCAGCACGCCGATCTTCGACAACTTCGACGTGTCGAAGCAGATCATGTCGCTGTTCAGCAAGTACGTCTCGCTCAAGAAGGGCGCCTACCTGATCATCGAGCACACCGAGGCGCTGCACGTCGTGGACGTCAACAGCGGCAACCGGGCGAAGGTCGACAACGATCAGGAGCGCACGGCGATGGACGTGAACCTGGCCGCCGCGGCCGAAATCGCGCGTCAGCTCCGACTGCGCGATATGGGCGGCATCATCGTGATCGACTTCATCGACCTGCACAAGAGCGAGAACCGCAACGCGCTGGTCGAGAAGATGCGCGAGCTGATGGCCGGCGACCGCGCGAAACACACGATCCTGCCGCTGTCGAAGTTCGGGCTGATGCAGATCACGCGGCAGCGGGTACGGCCCGAGACGCACATCGACGTGCGGGAGACCTGCCCGGCCTGCCACGGCACGGGCCTTGTCGCACCCGCCGTGCTGATCGACGACCAGATCGAGAAGCAGATCGCCTATTTCGTGAAGGAGAAAAAACTGAGCTACCTCAAGCTGCGGGTCAGCCCCGTCGTGGCGGCCTTCGTCAAAAAAGGCTTCCCGTCGCTCCGCACGCGGTGGATGCTCAAGTACCGTTGCCGCATCCGGGTCGTATCGGACAATACGACGGGCATCATCGAGACCCGCTTCTTCAACCGCGAGGACGAAGAGTTGATTTGACGCGCATATGACGATCGCCGAGCTGCAACAGATTTTTACCGATCAGCAGGCTTTCCGGCAACTGACCGAGAGCATCCGTCCGGGGAGTACGGTGCAACTCGCGTCGCTGGTCGGATCGTCGCTGTCGCTCGTCGCGCACGGAGCGATCGCCCGTCTCGGAGGCGTCCACGTTCTGGTCGCCGAAGACCGGGACGCGGCGGGCTATCTTTACAACGACCTCTATCCGCTCACGGGCGGAGAGGGGTTGTTTTTCTTTCCTACGGGCTACAAGCGCTCGATCCAGTACGGGCAGGAGGACCCGTCGGGCCTCGTGCAGCGCACGGCGGCGCTCAACGCGCTGCGAGGCGCGGCGGACAAGCCGCTGATCGTATGTACCTACCCCGAGGCGCTGGCCGAGAAAGTCGCCGACCGGGAGCGGCTGAGCGACAGCGTGCTGAAGCTGCGCCGGGGGGACAGTTTGTCGACCGCTTTCGTCGAGGAGGCGTTGCGGGAGTGCCGTTTCGAACGGGTCGAGTTCGTCTACGAGCCGGGACAATACTCGGTTCGCGGCGGCATCGTCGACATTTTCTCCTACTCGGACAACAAGCCCTATCGGATCGACTTTTTCGGCGACGAGATCGACTCGATCCGCCCGTTCGACGTCGGTACGCAGCTCTCGACCGGCACGCTCGACGAGGCGGAGATCGTTCCGAACCTCAAGACGGTCGCCCCGGCCGGGCACCGCGTCTCGCTGGCCCGGTTCGCCGGTCAGGCCACCTACTGGATCTCCGACGGAGACTATACGCTCAAACGTTTCGACGACATCCGCGCGAAGATTCTCGGCGATCTGGACGAGCCGTCGTCGATCGACACGCTGGTCACCAGCCGCAAGGGATTTCTTTCCGACTCAAAGGAGGCGGCCTTCGTGCTGCTGCGCGACAACGTCCGCGAGCGGCCCGCCGAAGTCCGCATCGCGTTCGACACGACGCCCCAGCCCGAGTTCAACAAGAAGTTCGACCTGCTGGCCGACGACATCAACGCGAACCGCCTGAGAGGCTACTCGACCTGCCTGCTCTCCGACAACAAGGCTCAGATCGAGCGGCTGTCGAACATTTTCAACTCGATCGGAGAGAAGAACGTCGTCTTCGACTCCGTTCCTCTGGCGCTGCACGCGGGGTTCGTCGACCACGCGTCGAAAAACTGCTTCTATACCGACCACCAGATATTCGACCGCTATCAGCGCTACCGCATCCGGGGCGAGCTGGACCGGAGCGAAAGCCTGACGATTCAGGAGCTCAACTCGCTGAAGGTGGGCGACTACGTCGTGCATATCGACCATGGCGTCGGCCGCTTCGGGGGACTGACGCGGACGGTCGAGAACGGCAAGGTGCACGAGGCGATCAAACTCGTCTACCGCGACAACGACGTGCTGCTGGTAAACGTCCACGCGCTGCACCGCATCTCGAAGTACAAGGACAAGGACAGCGAGCCGCCGAAAATATACAAGCTCGGCTCGGGGGCATGGCAGCGCATGAAGCTCAGCACGAAAAAGGCCGTCAAGGACATCGCCCGCGAGCTGATCGCGCTGTACGCGAAACGTCAGGCCAGCCGAGGTTTCGCCTTTTCGCCCGACAGCTACATGCAGCACGAGCTGGAAGCCTCGTTCATCTACGAGGACACGCCCGACCAGCAAACGGCCACGCAACTCGTCAAGCAGGACATGGAAAGCCCCGTGCCGATGGACCGGCTGGTCTGCGGCGACGTCGGGTTCGGCAAGACCGAGGTGGCGATCCGCGCGGCCTTCAAGGCCGTCACCGACTCGAAGCAGGTCGCCGTGCTGGTCCCCACGACGATCCTCGCGCTGCAGCATTACCGCACGTTCAACGAGCGGCTGAAGGAGTTTCCCGTCCGCATCGAGCACCTGAGCCGCCTCAAGACCGCGAAGGAGACGCGCCAGATCCTCGAAGAGGTCAAAAACGGCAAGATCGACATCCTGATCGGTACGCACAAGATACTGGGTAAGGGCATCGAGTTCAAGGACCTCGGCCTGCTCGTGATCGACGAGGAGCAGAAGTTCGGCGTGGCGGCCAAGGAGAAGCTGCGCCAGCTGAGGGCCGAAATCGACACGCTGACGCTGACCGCCACGCCGATCCCGCGCACGCTGCAGTTCTCGCTGATGGGCTCGCGCGACCTGTCCGTCATCACGACTCCCCCGCCCAACCGCCAGCCCATAGCGACCGAGACGCACCCGTTCGACGAGGAGATCATCCGCGAGGCGATCGAGTTCGAGCTCGCGCGCGGCGGACAGGTCTACTTCGTCCATAACCGGGTCGGAACGGTCGCCGACATCGAGGCGCTCGTCCGCAGGCTCTGTCCGCAGGCGCGGACGGCCGTAGGGCACGGACGGATGAACGCGCAGCAGATGGAGAAGCTGATGATGGACTTCATCTACGGCGAATTCGACGTGCTGATCGCCACGTCGATCATCGAGTCGGGCGTCGACGTGCCGAACGCCAACACGATCATCATCGACAACGCGCAGAACTTCGGGCTAAGCGACCTGCACCAGCTGCGCGGCCGCGTCGGACGGTCGAACCGCAAGGCTTTCTGCTACCTGCTCACCCCGCCCGAGGAGACGCTTTCGTCCGACGCCCGCCGGCGGCTGCGTGCCATCGAGGAGTTCTCGGACCTGGGCGCGGGGTTCAACATCGCGATGCAGGATCTGGACATCCGGGGAGCGGGCAACCTGCTCGGCGGCGAGCAAAGCGGCTTCATCGCCGACATCGGATTCGAGACCTACCAGAAAATCCTCGCCGAGGCGATCGCCGAGCTGCGCGAGGAGGAGCAGGTAACCGCCGCGCCGCAGGAAGGCAAGCCGCAGGAAGCGCTTCCCCCGCAGACAAGGCCCGTCGCCTTCATCACCGACTGCCAGATCGAGACCGACCGCGAGGCGTTCATTCCGGACGAATACGTCGGCAGCAGCACGGAGAAGATCAGGCTCTACCGCGAGCTCGACAACATCGCCGACGAGGAGCGACTGTCCGTCTTCGAGGCGAACCTGCGCGACCGTTTCGGCGAAATCCCCGCGCCGACCCGCGAGCTATTCGACGTCGTGCGGATGCGCTGGGCCTGCATCCGTCTGGGTTTCGAGAAAGCGATCGTCAAAAACGGGATCATGATCCTGAAATTCATCGAGAACCAGCATTCGGCCTACTACAAGAGCGACTTGTTCGGCGGCATACTGAAAGCGGCTACGCGCGCAGGAAGCAAATTTATTTTCCGCCAGAACAATAATAAGCTCTCCGTGGTAGTTAGAAATATAAAAAATATCTCCGAGGCGACGGCCGCGCTGCACGAGCTGGCCGAGAAAGCCGCGCAGTAGCCTCCGGTATCCCTCGCGCGGCAAGGCCGGGCTTGCGCGGCACGAACGGAATCGCTAATTTTGCAAGGATGAATCTTGCTATCGACATAGGCAACTCGCTCGCCAAGCTGGCCGTCATCGAAAACGGGCAGGTAGTCGACTTTCTGAAGACCGACCGGCCCGACGCGGCTTTCGTCGCCGGCGTGCTCGACGCGAATCCCGCCATCGACGCAGCGATCGCCATGTCCTGCCGGGCCGCCGACAGCGAGGTGGAGAGCCTGCTGAAAAGACGGCTGCGCCGCTTCCTGCGCTTCGACCGGAGCGTACCTGTCCCGATCGAGAACTGCTACGCCACCCCCGAGACGCTCGGACCGGACCGGCTCGCGGCCGCCGTGGGCGCATGGACCCTCTATCCCGGACGGAACATCCTGATCGTCGATTTCGGGACAGCCATCACGATCGACTTCGTAACCGAGCGCGGCGAATATCTCGGAGGCAACATTTCGCCCGGCGCCGATACCCGCTTCCGAGCGTTGAACCGCTTCACCGGGACCCTGCCGCTCTGCTCGCTCCCGCAGCAGGAGAAGGCGATGCTGCTGGGAGACTCGACACGGTCGGCCATCGAGTTCGGCGTCACGAACGGCATCGTATACGAGATCGAAGGCTATATCCGCGATCTGGAGCAGCGCTATGAGGACCTGAGAATCGTTTTTACCGGCGGAGAGAGCGATTTTTTTGCCAAAAGACTAAAAAATACGATATTTGCAACTTACGACCTGGTGGCTTACGGCCTGAACCGAATTCTTGAATATAATGCAAAATAGCAAGCAGATCATCATCCGAGCGGCTCTCGCGGTATGGCTGGCGCTGCCGGTCGCCGCGCAGGCGCAAAGCAGTAGCCTGAACGCCTTCTCGCCCTACACTTTCTACGGACTGGGCGATTTCTCGACACAGGGCCCCGCCTACATGCGATCGATGGGAGGCGTCGGCGTGGGATATCGCAACTCGATGAAGATCAACTATATCAATCCGGCGTCGTACAGTCTGCTCGGACGCAAGACCTTTCTGTTCAACGTCGGGATCGAAGGCAACAACACCTACTCGAAAACCGCCGAAGCGAAAACCAGCCATAACTCCTTCAACGTCCGGGACATCGCGCTGGCCATGCCGCTGGCCCGGGGCGTCGGGATCGGCGTCAGCGTCACGCCGCTGAGCAGCGTGGGATACCGGGTGCAGATGGAAGATACCGATCCGCTGCTGCTGGCCAACGACAAATATGTCGTCTATAACTATCTGGGGGAAGGAACGGTCACGCAGGCGAAGCTGGGACTGGGCGTTCAGGTAACCAAGCATCTCGCCCTCGGGGCCGACCTGATCTACTATCACGGCCGGACGACCCGCAGCTTCTCGACGACGGTCACCTCGCTGATGACCTCCACGCAGTACAGCAACGCGGTAGGCCGGTCGAGCGAGACGATCTCGCGAATGGGTATGAACTTCGGGCTCCAGTACGACATACTCCGCAACGACAAGCGGATTCTTACCTTCGGCGCGACGTACCGTCCCAAGCTGAACCTGAAGCCCGAGAACGAGCGAATCGTATACACCTCGGGCATCGAGTCCGATACGGTCAGCTATTCCGACGGAAAGCAGTCGTTCAACCTGCCGGGCATGCTGCGCGCGGGCCTGTTCTATCAGACGCACAAGCTGGGCGTCGGCTTCGACTACTCGATGGAGCAATGGAACGGCATCAATCCGCCCGATTCGCAGGACGACGTCGTCTTCAAGAACAACCAGTATTACCGCGTAGGAGTCGAGTATACCCCGAACGCGATCGACATCCGCCGGTTCCTCAACCGGTGGACCTACCGCTTCGGAGTCTACTACAACGACTATTACATGCGGATCAACGGCCATAAGATCAACGACGTGGGATTGTCCGTAGGCGTCGGCATCCCGATCAAGATGCAGGGCTTCAGCTCGGTCAATCTCGGCCTGACGTGGGGACGGCGGGGGACGACGGCTACCGGCATGATCGGCACCCGGCAGTTCCGCATGGTCCGCGAGAATTATATCAAGGTATCCATCGGACTGAGCCTGTTCGGCGAAGACGACTGGTTCAAGCGCTTCAAGTATCAGTAGAACCGTCCTCCCGTGCACGAACCGACGCGACATACGCTCCGCCGTGCGGCAGCGCTTCTGCTGGGCGGATGCGCCGCGCTGCTCGTCTCCTGCGACAGCAAGACTTCCGTTGCGAGCGACGACGGCGTACGGAACATGATGACCCAGCAGAGCGAGGATCTGACGGTCATCCTGTCGAGGAACGGGAATCTCACCTATCGATTCACGACTCCGCTGCTGGAGCGCTACGAATACGCGCTGGAGCCTTATACCGAGTTTCGCAAGGGAATCCACATCGAAACCTACAACGACTCGACCCATCAGGTCGAATCGTCGCTGACGGCCAACTACGCCATACTGCTCGAGAAACAACAGCTGTGGGAGGCCAAGGGCAATGTCCGGGGCCACAATGCCGGGGGTAACCAACTCGAGACCGAGCAGCTGTTCTGGAACCAGAAGTCCAAGCTCGTCTACTCGAACGTCGATTCGAAAATCACCCAGAACACGGACGTCGTCTATGGGGACGGATTCGAGTCGGACGAGCGTTTCGAAGAATTCGTCGTGCGCAATCCGAAGGGAAAGGTAACGGTCGAGACGGCGCCGAACCGCTCCGACACGACGGAGAAAGCTCCCGAAGCCGCACCGAAACCGGAGGTGCCGGCGGACGTGCCGGTGATCCGCGAGGGAGAGGGCGTGGCCAATCCGGCCACGATCCGCAGCCAGCGCAGACGGCGGGACGAGCCCCGTATACTCGGCAAGCCGGCCAAGCTCGAGCGGTTCGACCGTCCGGCCCGCCCGAAGGCCGAAGCAGCCGAAAGCCGCCATCCTTAAAAGCTCCGCCGCCGGATTTCCCGGCCCGGCGAACGGAAAGGGCCGCCTTATTCGCGCTCAGGAAACACTCAGGCAAATAAATTGTTGTATCTTTGCCGCAGGAGGGCGCCGCGCCGAGCGGAACGAACGCTTTCGCCCCGCGCCCTTCGCCGCAGACAATCACGCTCCAGACAATCATGCTTTCGGTCGTCATAACAGTCGTCGTCTCGCTGGTACTGTCCGCTTTTTTCTCGGGCATGGAGATCGCCTTTCTGTCGTCGAACAAGCTGAAGCTGGAGATCGAACGCAAGCGAAGCCGCCTGTTCGGTTACATCGCGGGGCTGTTCGCAAAATATCCCGGACAGTATATCACGACAATTCTGGTGGGCAACAACGTCGCGCTGGTCGTCTACTCGCTCCAGATGAGCGTGCTGATCCAGGCCGGACTGCACGCCGCCGGCATCGCGCCCGGCGACGGAGGATCGTACCTGATCGAGACGCTCGTATCGACGGCCATTATCCTTTTCGCGGCGGAGTTCGTGCCGAAAGCCGTCGTCCGGCTCAACCCGAACTTCTACTACCGGAGCTTCGCGCTGCCGGTCTATTTCTTCTATCTGCTTTTCTACCCGGTCGCCAAACTGACGACGCTCGTGTCGGTCGGCATCCTCAAAATGGCCGGACTGCCGCTGCGGCGCGACCAGTCGATCAGCACGTTCGATCGCGAGGACCTGGCGCATCTGCTCGACGAGGCCGCCGAGGACAGCGAGCAGACGCAGAACGAGAAGGATATCCGGCTGTTCCAGAACGCGCTCGACTTTTCGGACCTGCTCGTGCGCGACTGCATGGTTCCTCGCGTCGATATCGAGGCCGTCGAACAGGGTTGCTCGGTCGAAGAGGCCACGCGGCAGTTCATCGACACGCAGTTCTCCCGCCTGCCGGTCTACCGCGACAACATCGACAACATCGTCGGATACATCAACACCAAGAGCCTGTTCCGCTATCCGCGCTCGATCGGAGAGATTCTCAACAAGATCGACTACGTGCCCGAGAGCATGCCGGCTCAGAAGCTGCTGACGCTGTTCATCCGCAGCCGCCACTCGATCGCCGTCGTGATCGACGAGTTCGGGGGCACGGCAGGCATGGTCACCATCGAGGACATCCTCGAAGAGATATTCGGCGAGATCGAGGACGAGCACGATTCTCAGGATCTGGTCGAAAAGAAGATGAGCGACAACGAGTATCTGTTCTCGGGACGGCTCGAGATCGAGTACGTCAACGAGAAGTACCGGCTCGACTTCCCCGAAAGCGAGAACTACGACACGCTGGCCGGATACGTGATCGACAAGTATCAGGGCATTCCCTCCGCCGGCGAAACGATTCTCTCGGACAACAAGCGGATCAAGATTCTGCGAACGAACGCCTCGCGCATCGAGCTGATACGGGTAACGATCGTCTGAACCTGTCCCGGCACCTCCCCGGCCGCAGGCGCGGGGAATGCGAACCGTCCGGAGAGTATCCCCGTAACGAACGGACCGGCCGCAGACGGAATACGGCGGCACGGGCGAAGACCGGGCGGACCGTTTTCCGAACCGATAAAAAGCAAACTTTCAGCCGCCCATGAAAAACGATTCCTATGAGACAATCGCCGACCGCAACCGCCAAAGGGCGTGGCAGGTCGTCGACGAGCTGAATCTCGTGAAAATCTGGGAAGCCGCCGGCGCCCGGGTGAATCCGGTCGGGTCGCTTGCGACCGGACTGCTCGCCAAGCACCTCGACATCGACTTCCACATCTATTCCGAGCCGCCCCTGCTCCCGAGCGGCTTTGCCGCCATGGCCCGTATCGCGGAAAACGCCTCCGTCCGGCGAATCGAATGCGTCAACCTGCTGCACACGGACGAGAAGTGCGTCGAGTGGCACGCATGGTACGAGGACCGCGACGGCGAGCTCTGGCAGATCGACATGATCCACATCGAAGCGGGCTCGGTCTACGACGGCTATTTCGAGCGCTTCGCCCGACGGCTGCAAAGGGCGCTGACGCCGGAAATGCGGCAGGCCGTCCTGCGGCTCAAATTCGAGACTCCCGACCACGAGAAAGTCTCCGGAGTGGAAATCTACCGCGCGGTCGTGCAGGGCGGGGTCCGGACCCGTGCCGAGCTGGAGCGTTGGAGAGCGGAGCATCCGCTGACCGGCATCTCGGAATGGATGCCCTGAGAACGGAGCGAACGGACGAAAAACCGCTCCGCCGAACCGTCGCCGCCACCCGGAGTCGCCGGAACCGGAAGCAGGCTAAAAACCTGACGAAACGCACGGTGGAGCGGAGCAAAATTGCAGTTTCTGACGCCGGATTGCACTTGCAAAGAAGAATTTTATTACCTTTGGGTTTCGTTATCCAGCACGAAACCGCATTTTCAAAAACTATTGAACCAATATGGCAACACTTAACACATTGAGAACTCGCGGCGGCATCGTCGTTTCGATCGTCATCGGAATCGCCCTGCTGGCCTTCCTGCTCGGCGATTTCGGCAATCAGGGCGCCAGCGCGTTCCAAGAGCGCAAGATGCGCGTCGGAGAAATCAACGGGGAAAAGATCGGATATACCCAGTTCACCGACAAGGTCGACTACCTGACCGCGATCGCCGAGACCTCCTCGGGACGCAACAGCCTCTCGGCCGAGGAACAGGATCAGATCAGGGATCAGGCGTGGGACTTTCTGGTCAGCCAGTACGCGCTCGAGCCCGGCTTCGAGGCGGCAGGCTTCCGTGTCGGCGAGGCCGAGCAGATCGACATGGTCGACGGCACGTATATCTCGCCGGTCGTCCGCGGCACGTTCATCAATCCCAACACGGGCGTTTACGACGGCACCATGCTGCGCCAGTTCGTGTCGAACCTTTCGCGGGACGCGTCCGGCCGCGCGGCCATGATGTGGGAATACCTCAAGGACCAGATGACCAAGCAGCGCTTGGTACTGAAATACATGGCGCTGGTAGCGAAGGGCATGTACGTGACCGACCTCGAAGTGGATCAGGCCGTAGCCGGCTCCAACCTGTCGAGCGGCATTTCGTACATAGTCGAGAACTACGACCGGATCGCCGACTCGACGGTCAGCGTCACGAAGGAAGATATCCGCAAATATTACGACGCTCATAAAAACGCTTTCCGCCAGAGCGCCTCGCGCGACGTCGAGTACGTCGTGTTCGACGTGCTCCCCTCCGAGGAGGACTATGCCGCAGCGGAAAAGGAAGTGAACGAAATGGCGGAGGAATTCTCTCAGAGTACGACGCCGATGCAGTACGCTACGCTGAACTCACAGGCTCAGCCTAATAAGGAGTATGTCGGCGAGAATCAGCTTTCCGGCCCGCTGGCGAAGTACGCCTTCGGTCCCGACAACCAGAAAATGTACGGTCCGGTAAAAGAGGGCGACACCTATACGCTGGCCCGCGTCGTCGATACCAAGATGCTGCCCGACTCGGTCGGAGCCCGTCATATCCTGCTCCCCGCCGGACAGGCGGAGCTGGCCGACAGCATCGTGAACGCCCTGAAGGGTGGCGCCTCGTTCGCCGAACTGGCGGAGATCTACTCGAACGATCCGGGCTCGAAAAGCAAAGGCGGCGATTTGGGCGTCTTCGCTCCTTCGCAGATGGTTCCCGAATTCGGCGATGCGGTTCTCTCCAACGAAAAGGGAAAGGTCTTCACGGTCGACTCGCGCTTCGGAACGCACATCGCCGAGGTAACCTATCTGAGCAAACCGACCAAAAAAGTCCAGCTCGCAACGATCACCTACCGGATCGAACCGAGCGAGACAACCCAACAAGCGATCTACGCGAACGCCAGCAAGTTCATCGCCGAGGCTCACGACTCATACGAGAACTTCGACAAGGCGGTAGCCGCGAACTCGCTGTCGAAGCGCGTGGCCCGCATCCGCAATACCGACCGCAACCTCAACGGTATCGACAACTCGCGTGAAATCGTCCGCTGGGCCTTCAATGGAGAGAAAGGCGACGTTTCCGCGATCATGGACATTGACGGCAACTACATCGTCGCCGCGATCACCGGCGTAACGACGGACGGCGTCGCGCCGGTCGAATCCGTTTCGAAACAGATCGCCGATATCCTTCGCCTGAGGAAAAAAGGAGAAATGCTGTCGGAAGAACTGAGCGGGAAAGGCTCGCTCGCCGAAACCGCATCGAAACTGGAAACCGAAGTGAAGGAAGCCTCCGGCATCGAGTTCAACTCGTTCTATATTGAAGGAGTAGGGGTCGAGCCCAAGCTGATCGGAGCCGTGACGGGAGTCGAGGAGGGAGCTCAGTCGAAACCGGTCGCCGGCAATGCGGGCGTCTACCTGTTCGACGTCACCTCGCGCAGCGCCATAGAGACCGTCACGCCCGAAAGCGAGCGCGTACGCCTCGAAGCCAATGCGCAGGCATACATCATCGAGCGGGCCAATCAGGCGCTCGTAGATGCGGTCGAGATCACCGACAACCGGGTGAAGTTCTTCTAACTTCCCGGGGAGAGACCTTATTCATTATCCGAAAGCCGTCCCGCAGTGGACGGCTTTCCGTTTTTTCGGCGTATAATAATTAAAATGTGTGCGGATCGCCTTCCGTCCGATACGCCCCGAACAGCCGAATGGGAAAGAGCCGGTGCGGCCGGATCGGCTCCGCCGCCCCTTCCGCGAGAACCGCCTCGACTCGCAGGCTCTCTTCCTCCTCGCCCGCATCGTCCCGGACGCGCCCAATACGCAGTCCCGCCGGCTTTTAACCCGAACCCTGATCCGACCGGCCGGCCGTTCCACCCGCTCCAATGTCCCGTCCGGAACGGGAATCTGAAAATCACAAAGGATATAAGGCTACAATACCATTGATTTTCAACATAAAATTAGCTTACACATTCGTGAAGGAAGCTGAAAACCGCCCGTTCTTTCTCGGATTAGGAAAAAATTAATACATTTGCCCCGAATCGGTTTGCCTTTCCGTACTCAAGGAAATAGGCAATAATAGGGAATCGGGTGAAAGTCCCGGACAGTCCCGCTGCTGTGAGGTTCCGTTTCGTCCGACACGATCTGTCGCCACTGGCTGCCGCGCCGGGAAGGCCGTCGGACGGGAACGAGTCAGAAGACCTGCCGGTTCGTTTCGTGTTTCGGAGCCTCGTGGGTTAGGCTTCGGAATATGCAGATCGTCAAGTCCGAGCGACAAAGGGTAGGCCGAATGTCAGGTCCGTCTTTTGCAGAAGACGAAGAGGGTGATTGATCGGAGAGCGTGGTGACAACGGAGAATCGGGAAAAAGGACGGCCGGCCGGAAAGGCTACGCCGGCCGGCGGAATGCGGAAACGGTACGGTACGGAAGCTGTGCCGGGCACCGGGCCGTTTCCTTTTCGCTGCTTTTCGTTCAGGCGGACCGGCGCCCGCGACGGACGAGCTTGTCGAACCAAACTTGCTATTATGATAAAAAAAATCGTGATTGCCAACCGGGGAGAGATCGCGGTGCGCGTGATTCGCTCGTGCCGCGAGATGGGTATCAGTCCGGTGGCGCTGTTCTCGGAAGCCGACCGGCTGTCGAGGCATGTGATGCTCGCCGACGAAGCCTATTGCATCGGCGGAGCCGCCTCGAAGGAGAGCTACCTGAACATCGAACGGATCATCCGCGTGGCTTTGGCCTGCGGAGCGGACGCCGTGCATCCCGGCTACGGATTCCTGTCGGAGAACGCCGACTTCGCCCGCCGGTGCGCCGAGGCGGGGCTCGTATTCATCGGCCCCCGGCCCGAGACGATCGACGCGATGGGAGACAAGATCTCGGCCCGCAGGAAAATGATCGAGGCCGGCGTGCCGGTCGTTCCGGGCACTCAGGAAAATCTGTCCGGAGCCGACGAAGCCGTCGAGGCCTGCCGCCGCATCGGTTTCCCGGTCATGCTGAAAGCGTCGCAGGGCGGCGGCGGTAAAGGAATGCGTTTGGCACGTTCCGAGGACGAGGTCCGCGAGGCTTTCATGGCGGCACGCTCCGAAGCGGTGGCCTCGTTCGGCGACGGGACGATCTACATCGAGCGCTTCGTCGAGGAGCCGCACCATATCGAGTTCCAGATTCTGGGCGATACGCACGGGAACGTGATCCACCTGTGCGACCGGGAGTGCTCGGTACAGCGCCGGCATCAGAAGATCGTCGAGGAAAGCCCGTCTCCGTTCCTGACGCCGGAGCTGCGCGAGAGGATGGGCGCCGACGCCGTGGCTGCGGCCCGGGCCGTCGGATACGTCGGAGCAGGCACGATCGAGTTTCTAGTGGACAAGCACCGCAACTACTATTTTCTGGAGATGAATACCCGCCTGCAGGTCGAGCATCCGATCACCGAGGAGGTGACGGGCGTCGATCTGGTCCGCGAGCAGATACGCATCGCAGCGGGCGAGCCGCTGTCGCTCGCGCAGTCCGACATCGTGCAGCGGGGCCATGCGATCGAATGCCGGGTCTGCGCCGAGGATGCGGCCGCCGGGTTCATGCCGTCGCCAGGTCCGGTGAGCCAGCTGTCGGAACCCGGAGGTCCGGGCGTGCGTATCGACGGCTACGTCTACGAAGGGTACGATATCCCCATCCACTACGACCCGATGATCTCCAAGCTGATCGTGCGTGCCGACACCCGTGAGCGAGCGATCGCACGGATGCGCCGCGCTTTGGACGAGTACCGGATCACCGGTGTCAAAACGAACATCGGCTACCTGAGCTCCATTCTCGGCGTGCCCGACTTCGAGCGCGGGTCGTACGACACGTCGTTTTTGGAAAAGAACGCCGCTCTGCTCGGCTCCGCCGCTCCGCAACGGGACGAACGAACCGAAGATTTGGCCATGATCGTGGCGTATATGAACTATATCGTCGATACCGAGAGCGGCGCCGGCGCGACGGCCGCGACGGCCGGCGACCAGACGAGCCGGTGGCGCGAATTCGGCAAGCGCAAGGGCGTCATGGGCATGTAAAACGAAAAAGGCAAAAGTATGGAAGTACAGATAGCAGATCGCACGGCCGAAGTCGAGCTGATCGAGAAGAACGGCAACGGCATCCGGCTCTCGGTCGACGGCAAAGCGTACGATCTGGACATGGTGATGACCGACCGGGGCATCTGCTCGGTGCTCTGCGACGGACGGTCGTACGATATGGAAGTCGAGCGCCGCGAGGGCGGCAAGAACTTCACGGTCAACAGCCGTTTCGCCTCCTACGAGGTCAGCGTCGTCGACGCGCAGGCCAAGTACCTGCGCAACCGCAGGCGCGACGACACCCGGCAGGACAACGACCTGTGCGCCCCCATGCCGGGCAAGGTGGTGCGTATCGACGTGGCCGAGGGCGACCGGCTTCAGGCCGGCGACACGGTCGTCGTCTTCGAGGCGATGAAAATGCAGAGCACGCTGAAAGTGACGGGCGACTGCATCGTCCGCGAGATCGCCGTCCGCGAGGGCGACACGGTGGCCGGCGAGCAGCTGCTCGTGCGTCTCGACGTGATCGTCGAAGAAACGGAAAACCAATAACGAGGAGAACATGGAAAACGAAAAGATATACGAAGATTTCGAGCGGCGCAACCGGGCCGCCGAAGAAGGCGGCGGAGCCGACAAGGTGAAGAAACAGCACGAGGCGGGCAAAATGACCGCCCGCGAGCGGATCGAGACGCTGCTCGACAAGGGGACGTTCGTCGAACTGGACAAGTTCGTCGTGCACCGCTGCACGAACTACGGCATGGAGCGCCACCGCATTCCGGGCGACGGCGTCGTGTCGGGCTACGGCAAGATCGACGGCCGTCAGGTTTTCGTCTACGCCTACGACTTCACGGTGCTGGGCGGCTCGCTCAGCGCCACGAACGCGCAGAAGATCGTCAAGATTCAGACGATGGCCCTCAAGAACGGCGCGCCGGTCATCGCGCTGAACGACTCGGGCGGAGCCCGCATACAGGAAGGCGTGGAGAGCCTGACGGGCTACGCGAACATCTTTTTCCAGAATACGATCGCGTCGGGCGTCATTCCGCAGATCTCGGCCATTCTGGGACCCTGCGCCGGCGGAGCCTGCTACTCGCCCGCGCTGACCGACTTCATCTTCATGGTCGACGGCAAGAGCCACATGTTCGTGACCGGCCCCGACGTCGTGAAGGCCGTTACGCACGAGGAGGTCGGCAAGGAGGAGCTCGGAGGGGCCTACACGCACAGCAGCAAGAGCGGCGTGGCCCATTTCATCGGCCCGAGCGAGGAGGACGTGCTGATGAGCATCCGCGAGCTGTTCGGCTTCCTACCGTCGAACAATATGGAGGATGCCCCGGTCGTCCCGACCTCGGACGACATCCGCCGCGAGGACGAGCGGCTCGATACGCTGATCCCGGCTGACCCGAACGTGCCCTACGACGTGAAGGAGTTGATCGAGTCGGTCGTCGACGATCACTATTTCTTCGAAGTGATGCCCCATTTCGCTAAGAACGTCGTGATCGGATTCGCCCGGTTGGGCGGCCGTCCGGTCGGTATCGTCGCGAACAATCCGGCCTTTTTGGCCGGCGTGCTCGACATCGACGCCTCGGACAAGGCGGCGCGCTTCATCCGCTTCTGCGACTGCTTCAACATACCGCTCATTACGCTCGAGGATGTGCCCGGCTTCCTGCCGGGATGCACGCAGGAGCACGGCGGCATCATCCGCCACGGCGCGAAAATCGTCTATGCCTACGTCGAGGCGACGATCCCGAAAATCACGCTGATCCTGCGCAAGGCCTACGGCGGAGCCTATATCGTGATGTCGAGCAAGCAGACCGGATCGGACGTCAACCTGGCCTACCCGACGGCCGAAATCGCCGTAATGGGAGCCGAGGGGGCCGTGAACATCCTGTTCCGCCATGCCGACGAGCAGCAGCGCGCGCAAGCCGTCGAGGAGTACCGCGAGCATTTCGCAAATCCGTACCGGGCGGCCGAGCTGGGCTATGTCGACGAGATCATCCTGCCGCGTCAGACCCGTTTCAAGCTGATTCAGGCCCTCGATATGGCGCACAACAAGATCCGAAGCAATCCGCCCAAGAAGCACGGCAACATGCCGCTGTAACTTTCCGTACAGCGGCGCAGATTACCGTTTCCCCCGAACGACGACCGACATCGTGAGTAATCCGTCTTCCGCTCGACAGAGGCGGAGACTCCGTAACAGAGAGAACGATAGCAGGGAAACCGCATCCGCAGAAACGTTCCGCCCCGCAAGCGGACGATGCGGAAGGACGACCGGTCCCAAGGCCGCCTGCAACGAGCCGCCTTCCCGGTCGTTACAAACGAAAACGAAGCCTTGCGGCTGAACGCATGTTCAGCCGCAAGGCTTTTTCGGCCTGCCTCCGCCGTAACCAAATTTCCCCAGCAGACCGGAGTAGCCTGCCGTGCCGGACATAAGGAATCGGGAGTTCGTCCGACAGAGTCGTTCACGGGAACCGCCGGAATCGCCAGCCGTCCGCCGGAAATCAGCAGGACAACGACAATCCGGACAATAGCCGAGGTCCGTCCGAAACCGCTTCCCGCGAATACGGAAGACCCGTTCACAGCATAACCGTCACGAAGCCCGACGCCCGAAACAGGTTCTGCATTTTATCGGGAATTCCGGTAATCCGGAGTCCCTTTATCCGAAAAAAGGCATCGGCCCCGGCGCAAAAACGTGCCGGGGCCGATGTACCCATTCTCATACGGCCGAAATAGGCTTTCTCCTATCCGCAGGCAGCCGTGTCGAAAGCCTTCGCCCGCTCGCGGACCGGTCCGTCATCCCGATCCGGCCGAGCCCCTATCGCCCGGTCTGTTCCGCCGGAGTTTCGGCATTCTTGACGTAACGGTCGAGCCAGTTGAAAAATTCGCGGTTCCATACGAGCGAATTCTGCGGCTTGAATACCTGATGCGCCTCGTCCTCGAACGAAACCAACCGGCTCGGCACGCCCATCAGGCGGGCGGCCGTGAAAGCCTGCAGGCTCTCGGTGTACGGAATCCGGAAATCGCGCTGGCCTGAGAAAATCAGGATCGGCGTATCCCAATTCTTCACGAACTTATGCGGAGAGTTGGCATACGAGCGGCGGGCCACCGGCGAGTCGCTCCAGTAGGGACCGCCGAGGTCGTTGTTCGGGAACCAGAGCTCCTCGGTCGCGCCGTACATGCTCTCGAAGTTGAACATGCCGCAGTGCGCGATGAACGCCTTGAAGCGCTTCTGATGGTTTCCGGCCAGAAAGAAGACCGAGTATCCCCCGTAGCTCGCCCCGACGCAGCCCAGCCGGTCGCGGTCGACCCACGGCTCGGCCGACACGTCGTCGATCGCGCTCAGATAGTCGCGGATGTTCTGTCCGCTGTAATCGCCCGAAATCTGATCGAGCCACTCCTGCCCGAACGACGGCAGGCCGCGCCGGTTCGGCGCCACGACGACGTAGCCCTGAGCCGCCATCAGCTGCAGGTTCCACCGGTAGCTCCAGAATTGGCTCACGACGCTCTGCGGACCGCCTTGACAGTAAAGCAGGGCAGGGTATTTCTTCGACGGATCGAAATCGGGCGGCAGCACGACCCAGACGAGCATTCGCTTGCCGTCGGTCGTTTCCACCCAGCGCTCCTCGACTTTCCCCATTCGGATATGCTCGTATATCTCCGCGTTGGTGTTCGTGATGCGCGTCATCGCGCCGTCCGACGGATTCACGTCGAACAGCTCGGTGGGCGAGCTGAGCGTAGTCATCTCGGCCACGACGCGCCCGCCCGCTGCCGAGAATGCATTCAGGTCATGCGCTCCGGAAGTAATCACGCGCACCGGACCGCCCGAAAGCGGCACGCTGCAAAGCTGGATCGTCGCGCGGATCGGCGACAGGAACAGCAGCGTCGAGTCGTCGGCCCAACGGACATTGCCGGCATTGTAGTCGAAACCCTCGGTCAGATACCGCTTGCCGCCGTCGGCGAGACTCATCACGAACAGCCGGTCCTTATCCGACTCGTTGCCCGGGCGCTCCATGCTCGTGAAGGCGATCATCGAGTCGTCGGGCGAAAAGACGGGATACTTGTCGTAGCCCGGCATTCCTTCGGTCAGATTGCTCGTCCGGCCCGAGGCTACGTCGTAGAGATAAATGTCCGAGTCGGTACTCAGCGCGTACTGCGTGCCCGTCAGCTTCTTGCAGGTATAGGCAAGCTGAGTGCCCGCGTGGTTCCATGCGATCTCCGACGCGTCGAAATAGGGAGCCAGCGGGGCGTCCCACGGCTCGCCCTCCATGATGTCGGTCCCGCCGGTCACCCGGCCGGCCATGTCGGCAACGAACAGGTGCAGGTAGCTCCCGTCGTCCCAGTAGTCCCAGTGGCGCTCCATCAGGTCGTCGTAAATTTTCGCCTTGGATTGTCCCAGATCGGAATAGAGCTCCGACGAGCTCCGCTTCACGACCGGCACACGCTTGACATACAGAATCCGGTCGCCCGAAGGGGCCACCGAGAATCCTTCCACGCCACCCTCGATGTCGGTCACCTGAGCCAGATTGTTTCCGCTGGGCGCGGCCGACCAAACCTGACTACTACCCGTGCGGTCGGACAGAAAATAGATTTTCTTTCCGTCGGCGCTCCACTGAACCGACGACTCGTTGCTGCCGGGATCGGTCACGCGGACGGCCTTGCCGCCTCCGGCCGGTACGGACCAGATGTCAGTCGTCCCCTTGTTCTGCTCCATGTCGTAGCGGGTCACCGTGTAGAGCACGGTGCGCCCGTCGGGCGAAAGGACGGAGCCCCCCACGCGTCCCATTTTCCACATCACCTCGGCAGTCAGGATGCCGGCGGCCTTCTCCTGCTCGGTCAGCGAGTTTTTCGTTTCCATTCTGTCGTTTCCTTTCTGCGGACCGTCGACACACGACGCCGCCGCGACGCACAGGGCCGCGCTGAGCAATACGGTTGCGGTTTTCTTCATGGTTCTATTCATTGGTTGGATCAGTCGGAGAGTCCCGCCGCGCGGAATACGTCCCGGATTGTATAATAGGCCCCGGACAAGCGGGCGGGAATCTGCTCGCGCGCGACCCACTCGGCCCGCGTAATCCCCTCGGCGGTCTGCGGCCGGGGAGCGACGGCTCCCGCATAGCGCATCCGGTACCAGCTCGTCCGCTTGAGCACCCAGCGGTCGCCGATGCGGTAGCAATGATAGGTATCGGCGATCTTGTCGTCCCGCCGCAGCTCCTGCAACGGCAGCGCGCACTCCTCGGACACCTCGCGCACGGCGCACTCCTCGATCCGCTCGCCCGGCTCCAGCTTGCCCTTGGGCAGGTCCCACCGCCCGTTGCGGAAAATCATCAGTACGCGTCCCCCGGCATCCGAGACCAAGCCGCCGCCCGCCTCGATCAAGGGCATCGACGCGCGGAACCCGTCGAAAACGGACTCTATTTTTTCGGATATTACGGTTAACTTTTTGGTAAATTGAAGTTTTTGCAACAACTTTGTCATAGAAACGCTTTCGCCGGGAGCGACCGCGAGCGACGGTTCTCCGTCCCCGGCGCGCCCTTCCGGGGCGAAGCGGATGCAACTGTTCTCGACATAAACTTTATAAACACTCATAATGAACGATTTATCGAGTAAGATAGCGGAAAGCCTGTTACAAATTAAGGCAATTAAATTAAATCCGGCAAATCATTTCACATGGGCCTCGGGCTGGTATTCCCCGATCTACTGCGACAACCGCAAGATCCTCTCGTATCCGGCCGTTCGCAAGCAGGTCTACGAGGGCTTCGAGCGGATCATCGCCGAGAAATATCCCGACGCCGACATCATCGCCGGCGTCGCCACCGGAGCCATCGCGCACGGCGTGCTGGTCGCCGAGCGGATGGGCAAGCCGTTCATCTACGTCCGCAGCTCGCCGAAAACGCACGGGCTGACGAACCAGGTCGAGGGCGAATACTGGCCCGGCGCCAAGGTCGTCGTCGTCGAGGACCTCGTCTCGACGGGCGGGAGCAGCCTGAGCGCCGTCGAGGCGCTGCGCGAGGCGGGATGCGACGTGTTGGGCATGGTGGCCATCTTCACCTACGGCTTCCCAACCGCCGCCGAGAATTTCGCCGGAGCCGACGTGAAGCTCGACACGCTCAGCGACTACAAGACGATGATCGAGCTGGCAGCGAAACAGGGCTACGTCCACGAGGACGAGCTGCAAACCCTCCAGCAGTGGCGGCGCGACCCCGCGAACTGGAAAAAATCGGCACAGTAATCGCTATGGAGAAGTACGAAAGCAAGCACGTCCGGATCCTGCGTCCGGCCGAAACGGTTTACGGCGTTCTGTCGCGCTTCGACAACCTGACCCCGGTGCTCGCCGACAAGGTCGAGGGGTGGACGGCCGACGAAAACACCTGCTCGTTCAAGGCCAAGGGCTTTCCGGTCCGGCTGCGCATGGTCGAGAAGGAGCCTTTCAAGCTCGTCAAGGTGACCGGCGAGGACGGCTCGCCGATGGACTTCACGTTTTGGCTGCAGTTGGTTTCCGCCGACGTCAGCGACACGCGGATGCGGCTCGTGCTGCATGTCAAGCTGAACAT
>CABUJP010000028.1:0-22419 GCA_902491835.1 uncultured Alistipes sp.
GTATGGCCAAGTACAACCAGCTGCTCCGCATCGAGGAGGAGCTCGGCGACGAGGCGATCTACGGCTATACGAAGATTTACAGAAAATAGTTCGATACGGCGGAGCGCGGATCGGTCCGTCGCTTCGTGACCTATGTGTCCAGACGGCCGCTTCTTTCGGAGGCGGCCGTTTTGCTTTCGGGTAAGAATGTGCGAAGAAAAATTCGTAAATTCGACTCGAATGTCGTACTTTCGTGTTATCTTTCATTAAATGTCTAAGCATATGGGAAATTTCAGACCTACTCTTTTGCGCCGTCAGGCTCTCGATGCGCTTCGGGGACGGTGGACTTCGGCCGCGATCGCCGGATTGGTGATATTCGTTACGATAGCTGTTTTCAGCGGAATCGCCCAGATTCCGTATGTCGGGTTCGTGGGCAATCTGCTGAACCTTTTCGTCGGGGCTTTTGTCTGCATGGGAGGATATTTCCTGTTCTGGGATATGCTTCGGGGTGAAGATGCCGATATGAAGAAGCTCGGCGAGCCGTTCGGCGACTATGCGAGGTATCTGATCGGTATCGTTCTCATGGTTATCTATACGTTTCTGTGGAGTCTTCTTTTGCTCGTTCCAGGAATTATCAAGAGCATCTCCTATTCGACGACCTACTATATCATGCGGGAGAATCCCGGCATGTCGGGCGAGCAGGCCATCCAACGGAGCATGGCGATGATGCGGGGGCATAAGATGCAGTATTTCCTGCTGACCCTGAGCTTTATCGGCTGGGCTATTTTGGCTTTGATTCCGGCCGGTCTTGGGTTTATCTGGCTGCTTCCTTACATGTATACGGCTCAGGCTGCATTTTATGAGGAACTGAAAAAGGATTACGAGGTTCGGGAGATTGCTTAGCCTGCGAAGGCATACCGTTGCTTCCCTTTCGAGACGACGGGTGTGGAAAGTCGGCTGGACGCGCGGTGTGTCCGGCCGACTGCGTTTTCGGGGACAGTTCCACTATTTCGGCCCGAGCGTATGGCGGAATCGGTTATTTATTCTATGTTTGGTAGCGAGAAGCTGAGTTCGGCCATGCGGGACGGATGATTCTGTACCGAATGACCGTTTGTTGCGCAGGAAGGGAGCGGTTGGAAGGCGATTCACCCCAAACACGATCATATGATGAAAAAACGGCTGTTTCCCCTTTGACTGTCGTTGTCGCTGGCGACGGTTCATGCGCAAGTCCGGTCGAGGGTCCTGCTTCGACGGACTATTACCGGGTGACCCGCTTCGACCGGATCGAGACGAGTAAGGACCGAACCGTAGCGCAAGTGACGTTCCGGTATTTTCCGAACTGTTGGATCAGGCTCGATTCGCTCGAATGCTTCCTGCGCGACGGCGATGGCGACAGAACCTATTAATATTTAAATGTCTATTGTGGCGGAAAAACAGGCAGCGAGCAAAAAAAAACTATAAAAATAGTTTGTAAACTAAAAATATAGTTTTATATTTGCCTTGAACCAACCGATCAACCGATGAAAAGACTGAAAACCGAGCCGGAAAAGGAATTGACGAAAGCCGAGCTGGAAGTGATGCAGATCTTGTGGAAACTGAAGAAAGCTTTTGTCAGCGATATACTCGACCGGATGGCCGAGCCCAAGCCCGCCTACAATACCGTATCGACCGTCGTACGTCTGCTCGAGAAGAAAGGGGTCGTCGGGCACGAGTCGTTCGGAAAGAGTCACCGCTATTATTCGCTCGTCGACAAGGAGACCTATGCGGATAGCTATGTGCGACGGGTTATGGGCAGCTTTTTCGACGGTTCGCTCTCGAATCTGGTCTCGTTTTTCACCGAGCGGGAGGATTTGTCGCTGACCGAGTCCGAGCGGGTAATCCGGCTCGCCGAGGAGGCGATCAGGAAAAGGAAAGACGCCGGGAAATAGTTTCGAGAGACGTTTGCACTCCCCGTAATTGAATAAAACATCGACCGTTATGCTCGATCTACCTTATATCGTCGAAGTACAGATTGGCTTGGCCGTGTTATGGGTCGGCTACCGGGCTTGCCTGAGCGGGCAGAGCTTTTTTGCGCGGGACCGGGCCTTTTTGCTGGGCTCGTCCGTTGCGGCATGGATTTTCCCGCTGTTGTCGATTCCCGTTTGGGCATCGGAGCCGTCCGTGCAAAGCGTGACACTCGGCGCGACAGCCGCTGGAGATACCTTGCTGTCCGGTGTTGAAGCGGACTGCCTGTGGAAGCCTGCGCTCTATACGTTGTGGCTTGCGGGAGCGGGATTCGTCCTGGGACGGTTCGTACGCTCGGGGGTGAAACTGTGCAGGACGGTTCGGCGGGCCGAAGTGGGCCGTCACGGGAATATCCGCTTTTTCAGGTCCTCTTCGCCGGTCGGGTCGTTTTCGTTCTTTCATCGGATCTGGATCGAGGAACCGGCCGGCGATAAGGGAAGGCTTTCTGAGGTCATAGCGCACGAGCAGGGTCATGTGTCATCGGGACATAGCTGGGACCGGCTTTGGGCCGCCGCGCTGTGTGCCGCGCTGTGGTGGAGTCCGTTCGTATGGATGTGGAGCCGCTCGCTGAAGGAGGTGCACGAGTACCAGGCCGATCGGGCGGCGCTTGGTCGAGGCTTTGATTCAAGGCAATATATCATTCTTATGCTGAGACAATTCACAGACCTGCATCCGGAGCTCGTCAGTGGGTTCAGCTATTCGCTCATTCAAAAACGCTTGATTATGATTTCGAGATTTTCTCCGCGACAGGCGAAATTCAGAATTTTGCTGTCGCTGCCGCTGGTCGCCTTGCTCATGGCGCTCGTATCGTTTACCGCTGCTCCGGTTTCCGGTGCGGATCGTTCCTTCGGCTCCGGAGCGGACGGCTCCGTCCGTTCGGTCGCCGGACCCGGGTCCGAGCCGTCCGATCGGGTCTACGAGCGGCCCGAGGTAATGCCCGAATTCCCCGGCGATGCTCCGAATGCTCTGATGTCGTGGATCGCCGGTCATCTGAAATATCCGGCCGAGGCGGCCGAGAAGGGTATTTCGGGAACGGTCGTCTGCCGGTTCGTCGTCTCGAAGACCGGTCGGGTCGTACAACCCGAAATCGTCGAGAGCCCCGACCGGTCGCTCAGCGCGGAGGTGCTGCGCCTGTTCGGACTGATGCCCGAGTGGAAGCCCGGAAGTCAGGGCGGAGCGCCCGTCGACGTTTCGCTGACCTTGCCCGTAAGGTTCTCGCTATAGGCAGGATGTAGAGAAAAAGCTTTCGCAGCCCGTGCGACTATGCCGGGACCGTACGAGAAATAACGAATACCGCGCCGGGAGAGGCGCGGTATTTTTACGATGCCTACTCCTCGCTGATGGCGATCAGTTGTTCGCGGTAGGCGGCCAGAATGCGCGACTTGGAGATGAAGCCGACGTATTTGCCCTCCTTCGTCACGACGGGCAGCATCCATGCCTTCGATTCCTCGAACGCTTTCAGCACGCTGCCGATCTGCTCGTTCGGGTAGATCTGCTCGGGCGGCGGGATCATGTAGTTGTCGATCGTCGTGCCGTACTTGCCCGTGTCGAACATGTCGGCGCGCAAGTCGTCGAGCTGCACGACGCCGAGCAACGTGCCGTCGCGGCTGACGACCGGAAAGATGTTGCGCCGCACCGAGGAGATCAGCTTCACCACGTCGCCGAGCGTCGTGTTCATCGTGATCGGATGGAAGTCGGTCTCGACGAGCGATTTCAGGTCGAGGAAGACGAGCACCGAGCGGTCCTTGTTGTGCGTCAGCAGCTCGCCGCTTTGCGACAGTTTTTTCGTGTAGATCGAGTAGGGCTCCAGATAGTATCCTACGGCGAACGACAGGGCCGAGACGAGCATCAGCGGCACGAACAGCGCGTATCCGCTCGTCAGCTCGGCGATCAGGAAGATCGATGTCAGCGGAGCTTTCATCACGCCCGACATCACACCGGCCATGCCGACGAGCGTGAACGGGATGATCGGCAACTCGAGGCCGAGCAGGGCGTTCAGCATGTAGACCATCGTCGCGCCGGTAAACGCGCCGACGAACAGCGAGGGGGCGAACGAGCCGCCGACGCCGCCCGCTCCGTTGGTGGCCGACATCGCGACGACCTTCAGAAAAAGCGTCGCCAGCAGGTACAGCATCACGACCCAGCTGATACTCCGGTAGCGAAAGAAAAGCGAGTTGTTGAAAAGCGCGTCGACATTGCCGTGCATCAGGTCGACCAGTGACTCGTAGCCCTCGCCGTAAAGCGGAGGGAACAGGAAAATCAGCGTGCCGATCAGCAGTCCGCCGACGATCCACTTGCGGTACATGCCCCGGATGCGGGCGAACCGGGCCGCGATGCGGCTGTTGACCTGCGTGAAGTAGTACGACATCAGTCCGCAGATCAGCCCCAGCAGGGCGTAATAAGGCAGGTTGCGCAACTGGAACGCGTACTTGACGTCGAGGTTGAACACCGGCTCGAAACCGTTCAGGAAAAACATCAGCGTCGTGGCCGTGACCGTCGAGATCAGCAGCGGGATGATCGACGCGACGGTGATGTCGAGCATCAGGATTTCGAGCACGAAGACGACGCCCGTGATCGGAGCCTTGAAGACGGCCGACAGCGCGGCGGCCGCGCCGCAGCACAGCAGCAGCGTGCTGTTCTTGTAGTTCATCCGCATGAACCGGCCGATGTTCGATCCGATAGCCGAGCCGGTCAGCACGATCGGGGCCTCGGGCCCGACGGAACCGCCGAAACCGATCGTCGCCGAGCTGGCGATAATCGACGAATAGCAGTTGTGGGGCTTGATGCGCGAGCCTTTCTTGCTCATCGCGTACAGCACGCGCGTGACGCCCTCGCTGATGTCGTCGCGGACGACGTACCGCACGAACAGCGTCGCGATGACGATGCCGACGACCGGGTAGAAGAAATAGAAAACGCTCGCCTTGTCGATGTCGAACCAACTCGTCAGCGAAAAGCGGAAAAACTCGAGCGTATGCTGGAACACGTAAGTCGCCAACCCGGCCGCCAGTCCGACGACGATCGCGAGCAGAATCATCAGCTGGCGGTCGGTCAGCCGCTTGGTGGCGATAATCAGGTAGCGGTAGAGCAGCTCGGCTCGATGCTTGGTTCGGGACATGGCACAGTACCGGTCGCCCGGCTGAAAAATCGGTTTATGGTTCGCGCCGGCAGCAAACCGCCGGACGCAGGCGTTCCTTGTCGTGTGTTATCGGGCGTTTCCGGATTGCCTACGACCGTTTCCCGAAAGCAGAACCGCTCCCGGGGGCGTCTGAGCTGTCGGGGGCTGCGGGCGGACCGGTCGCGGAAGTCAGAACGGCTTGATGCCCATGATCCGCCGCACGTCGGCCACGGTAGCCGAGGCGCTCGCACGGGCTTTCTCGGCTCCCTGTTTCACGACGCGGGCCAGATAGGCCTCGTCGGCGGCGATGTCGCGGATCCGCTCGCGGATCGGCGCGACGACCCGGATGATGTCCTCGGCCAGTTGCTTTTTCAGGTCGCCGTAGCGGATTTCGCAGCGGTTCCACTTGTCGGTGAAGAACTGCACCGTGTCGGGCGACGAGACGACTTTGAGCAGCGTGAAAAGGTTCGCGATCACTTCGGGCATCGGGCTGCCGGGAGCCGTAGGGCCCGAGTCCGTGACGGCTTTCATGACTTTCTTGCGGATCGTCTCGTCCGTGTCCGACAGGTAGATGCCGTTGCCTTCCGACTTGCCCATCTTGCCCGACCCGTCGAGTCCCGGTATCTTCACCAGCTCGCCTCCGAACCGATAGGGCTGGCACTCCGGGAAATAATCGACCCCGTAGAGCTGGTTGAACCGCCGGGCGAACCGCCGGGTCAGCTCCAGGTGCTGCTCCTGATCCTTGCCTACCGGGACGCGCGTAGCACGGTGCTGCAGAATGTCGGCCGCCATCAGCACGGGATAGCTCAGCAGGCCGATGTTGACGTTGTCGGGGTGCTTGCGGATCTTTTCCTTGAACGAAGCCGTACGCTCGAGTTCGCCGACGAAGGCGTGCATGCCGAGCAGCAGCGACAGTTCGGCCACCTCGGGCACGTCGCTCTGCACGTAGATCGTAGCCACGTCGGGGTCGAGCCCGGCGGCGAGATATTCGCAGAGCACGCTTTTCACGTTGGCGTGTAGCATCCCGGGGTCGGGATGAGTCGTCAGCGAGTGATAGTCCGCTATGAAGAAGAAGCAGCGCTCGTCGTGCTGCATCCGAACAAAGTTTTTCAACGCTCCGAAGTAGTTGCCGAGATGCAGGTTCCCGGTCGACCGTATTCCGCTCAGTACAGTTTCCATTCGTCCTTGTTTGGTTCGAATGGCAAATCTACTAATTTTACGGCGAAATCGGACGGCCGTGCCGGAAATATAAGCCTGTATGTCGAAAAATTGGATTACTTTTGTCCGCATAATCCAACCCATACCGACCGAATGAATACCTACTGGAGACTGCTCGGGTTCGCCAAGCCCATCGAGAAATACGCCATCCCCTACTTTTTCTACACGCTTTTCTACGCGGCGTTCAATACGTTCAACTTCGTGCTCGTGATGCCGATCCTCGACACGCTGTTCCAGCAGGATACCGTCGAGGCGGTGCGGCAGATGCCCGCGTTCGCGCTGAACATGGACTATTTCCGCGGGGTGATCAATTTTCTGCTGTACAAGACGTTCGGGGCCGATTACTCGAAGATGGACGTGCTGGTCTTTCTGGGGTTGTTCATCATCACGTCGTCGATGCTGAGCAATTTTTTCCGCTACATGGGGCAGCGCACGATCGAGACGATGCGCATACGCACGCTCGAAAAGCTGCGCAACAGCGTGTACGACAATGTGATGGGCATGCACGCCGGCTACTTCAGCAACGAGCGCAAGGGCGACATCATCTCGAAAATATCGTCGGACGTGCAGGTCGTGCAGTTCTGCATCACGAACACGCTGCAAGTGGCTTTCCGCGATCCGTTCCTGATTATCGGCTACATGGTCGCGCTGGTGATGATCTCGTGGAAGCTGACGATCTTCTCGGCGCTGTTCCTGCCGCTGACCGCCTTGGTGATCGGGTCGATCGTCAAGCGGTTGCGGCGCTCGGCCACCGAGGCGCAGGAGCGCTTTGCCGACATGGTGAGCCTGATGGACGAGTCGCTCTCGGGCATCAAGATATTGAAAAGCTACAATGCGACGGGCTATACCACCGATAAGTTCCACCGGCTGAACGGCCTGTTCTCGCGCATATCGCTCGGCATGGCGCGCCGGCAACAACTGGCCTCGCCGGCCAGCGAGTTCCTCGGCATTTCGGCGGCGGCCGTGCTGCTGGTTTACGGCGGCAGCCTCGTGCTGAGCGGCCAGCTCGACGCCAGCGGGTTTATCGCCTATCTGGCGATGTTCACGCAGATTACGCGTCCGCTGCGCTCGTTCACGGACGCTTTCGCGAATATCAATCAGGGCATTGCGGCCGGCGAGCGGGTGCTGGCGCTTCTGGACGAGCGCAGCGAGATCGCCGATGCGCCCGGCGCGGTCGAAATGACCGAGCTGAGAGACCGGATCGAGTTCCGCGACGTGCGCTTCTCGTACGAGAACAAGGAGGTGATCCGGGGCGTCAGCTTCACGATCCGCAAGGGCGAGACCGTAGCGCTGGTGGGCCCTTCGGGCGGCGGAAAGTCGACGCTTTCGGACCTGATTCCCCGGTTCTACGACGTGCAGGGCGGCGAGATACTGATCGACGGGGTCGATCTGCGCCGGTACCGGATCGACAGCCTGCGCGCCCATATGGGTGTCGTGTCGCAGGACACGATCCTGTTCAACGACACGATCGAGAACAACCTGCGTCTGGGCAAGCAGGAGGCGACCGAGGAGGAGATTCGCACGGCGGCCAAGGTGGCCAACGCCCACGACTTCATCATGGAGACGGAGGACGGCTACCGGACCAACATCGGCGACCGGGGAATGAAGCTATCCGGCGGACAGCGGCAGCGGCTGAGCATCGCGCGGGCCGTGCTCAAGAATCCGGAAATCCTGATTCTCGACGAAGCGACCTCGGCGCTCGACACCGAGTCGGAAATGCTCGTGCAGGAAGCGCTCAACTCGCTGCTCAAGGGACGCACGTCGCTCGTGATCGCCCACCGGCTCAGCACGATTCACAACGCCGACCGGATCATCGTGATCGATCAGGGCCGGATTGCCGAGCAGGGGACGCATCAGGAACTGATGGCGCGTCACGGCATCTACGCCCGCCTGATCGAAATGCAGCAGGTTGAGGAATAGTCGCTACCGCGCCAAAGTACCCGAGTCCCGGTTTCGGAAAGCATAAGCGGCTCGGCTCCCAAGGGGCGATAGTGTAGTCTCTTGCCGGGCGCCGTTATCTATTGTCTTGTCCGAAAGAGTTTTACGTGCTGTTTTTGCGGTTTCGGGCCACGTTCGGAGCTATGCTTCGGACGGGTTGTCGGGGCGGTTCGGTTTTGCGGCGTCTCGTTCCGGAGCCGGGGCTGTTGTAGTCGGGGGACGAACCGGCGGTCCGGCGCTTCGTTTTCCCGCCCGGGGCTTTTCTCTGTATCGGTCGCCGAATGTAAAAAATCAGGTGCGGGCATTTTTCGCGGTCCGCCGGCGCACGGAAGTAATAATTTCCGCATGGAATCCTTGCGATCGCTTGTGCGGAAGTTGGCGAAGCTGACGAAGTTGACCGGCACGGTGTCCGAATAACGGCGGTTGCAAGCGGCCGACGTTTCCGTCCGTTCCGCCGTTATTCCGTCGGTCGGCGCTCCGATCATGTCCGGCTTGTATTCAGACCGTATCGGGCTCCCGCCAGTCACCGCAGCGGCGGATCAGTTCTACCAGCGCGTCGAGCGCCCGCTCCTGCGGAATGTTGCGTTCCATGATTTCCCTGCCTTTGTACAGCGTGATGCGGCCGGGACCCGACCCGACATAGCCGTAGTCGGCGTCGGCCATTTCGCCGGGTCCGTTGACGATGCAGCCCATCACGCCGATCCGGATGCCTCGCAGGTGGGACGTGCGGGCCTTGATCGCCGAGAGGGTCCGCTCGATGTCGTAGAGCGTGCGCCCGCAGCTCGGACAGGCGATGTACTCGGCTTTTGAAATCCTCACGCGGGCGGCTTGCAGGATCGCGAGGCTCGTCGCGTCGATCTCGTCCTGCGCGACGGCTCCGTTGCGGTTCTCGATCCAGATGCCGTCGCCGAAGCCGTCGAGCAGCAGCGGTCCCAAGTCCGCGGCGGCCTTGACCTGCAGCGCCTCGGCATCGCGCTCGTCGTACGTGCGGCGGATGACGACGGGATTCGTCTTGCCTTTTTCGATCATTTTCAGAAAGAACGCCCGCTGCTCGGCCACGCCGTTGAGGTTGTCGGTCGAGAGCAGCACGACCCGTCCGTCGGGAATCGAGTCGATATCAGCGACGCGGGCCTCGAATAGCCGGGAGCGGACCGCTCCGGGTATCTCGCTCGCGATGACGGGCGGACGGCCGCCTCCGATGCCGTCCGTCTCGGCCGACACGCGGCGGCGGTACTCGTAGGGACTGTACAGCGACTCGTCCACATCGGGGATCGGCGCGTGGTTCTCGCGGCCGGCGAAATAGCCGGCCAGCGTCCGGGCGACCGGAATCTCCCGCTCGGGAGCCTCGGTGAGCGAGACGCGGATCGTGTCTCCGATGCCGTCGCAGAGCAGCGCCCCGATGCCGACGGCCGACTTGACGCGTCCCTCGCGGTCGTCGCCCGCCTCGGTGACGCCCAGATGCAGCGGATAGCGCATTCCCTCGCGACGCATCGCGGCGACCAGCATCCGATAGGCCTGCACCATCACGCGTACGTTGCTCGACTTGATCGAGACGACGACTTGTCCGAACGATGCCTCGCGGCAGCGGCGCAAATACTCCATCGCCGAGGCGACCATGCCTTCGACCGTGTCGCCGTAGCGTTCCATGATCGACGGCGACAGCGAACCGTGGTTGACGCCTATGCGCAGCGCGACTCCGCGCCGGCGGCATGTCGACAACAGCTCGTCGAACTCGCCGCCCCGCTCGTTCCAGTTGCCGGGATTGATCCGTACCTTCTCGACCTGCTCGGCTGCCACGAGGGCGGCGGCGGGCAGAAAATGGATGTCGGCCACGAGCGGCACGCGGCATCCCCGGCTGTCGAGCAGCGTGCGGATACGGCCCAGATTGGCGGCCTCGCGCCGCCCCTGAGCCGTCAGCCGGACGATTTCGCCTCCGACCGCCGCAATGCGTTCGACCTGAGCGGCGGAAGCCTCCGTGTCGTTCGTATCTGTGTTGGTCATCGACTGGAGCCGGATCGGGTTGTCGCCCCCGACGCCGACCGCCCCGATCCGGACCTCGTTCGTCAGACGGCGCGAAAAACGGGTCAGCGAGTCGCAAAACTTGTCCATAAACGTTCGTATTTCGGGCAAAGTTACGAAACGTTGGCGGAAGATTCGGTATATTTGTGTCAAATTGCAGAAGCGCGGTGGGCTACATTCTCGACAATGACATCCAGTTTCTCAGCGGCGTCGGAGAGCGTCGGGCGCGGTTGCTGCGCTCGGAGCTCGGCATCCGGACGCTGGGCGATCTGCTCTACCATTTCCCGTTCCGCTACATCGACCGCAGCCGTATCTGGCGAATCGGCGAGTTGCGGGACGACTCGCTGACCTACGTGCAGCTACAGGTCCGTATCACGGGCTTCCGGCATGTCGGGGCGGGCGCCAAGAAGCGTTTCGTCGCGTCGGTCGCCGACGCGACGGGTACGGCCGAGCTGGTGTGGTTCAAGGGAATCGGCTGGATCGAGAAGCGGCTCGAGCAGGGGCGCGAGTACGTCGTGTTCGGTCGTCCGGCCTTTTTCGGCGGGGTGCTCAGTCTGGTGCATCCCGAGGTCGAGTCGGTGCTCGATCAGAAAAACCGATTCCACTCGTCCGTGCAGGGCGTGTACAGCACGACCGAAAAGCTGAGCAACGCGCAGTTGGGTACGAAGGCGATTCATTCGCTGATGTGCAATCTGTGGCCGCAGGTCGACGGACGGCTGCGCGAGACCTTGCCCGACGAGGTGATCCGCGAGTACGGTCTCGTTCCGCTGCGCGACGCACTCTATAATATCCATTTCCCGACTTCGCAGCAGGCGCTGCGCGACGCCGAGCTGCGTCTCAAGTTCGACGAGCTGCTCGGCATCCAGCTCAATATTCTGCAACAGCGGCATGCCCGCACTTCGCGCGAGGACGGATTTCTGTTCCCGGTCGTGGGCAGACTTTTCAATACGTTTTATAACGAGCGGCTGCCGTTCCCTCTGACCGGGGCGCAGAAGCGCGTGATCCGCGAAATCCGTCAGGACACCGTGACAGGGCATCAGATGAACCGCCTGCTGCAAGGCGACGTGGGTAGCGGCAAAACGCTCGTCGCATTGATGAGCATGCTGCTGGCTTGCGACAACGGCTTTCAGGCCTGCCTGATGGCTCCGACGGAGATCCTCGCGTCGCAGCATTATGCGTCGATCGTGCGGATGACCGAGGGGATCGGCCTGCGCGTCGGCTTGCTGACTGGCTCGACGAAGAAGAAGGAGCGCGCGGAACTCTCCGAGGGTCTGCTCTCGGGCGAGATCGACATACTGATCGGAACGCATGCGCTGATCGAGAACGGAGTCCGTTTCCGCAATCTCGGCTTCGTCGTGATCGACGAGCAGCACCGCTTCGGCGTCGAGCAGCGGGCGCGGCTGTGGAGCAAGAATCCGCAGGCGGCGCCCCACGTGCTCGTGATGACCGCCACGCCGATTCCGCGAACGCTGGCGATGACGCTCTACGGCGATCTGGACGTGTCGGTGATCGACGAGCTGCCGCCGGGCCGCAAACCGGTGAAAACCGTTCATTACCGCGATTCGCACCGGCTCCGGGTATTCGGATTCATCCGCGACGAGATCAAGCGGGGACGGCAGGTCTACGTCGTCTACCCACTGATCAAGGAGTCCGAAAAAATGGACTATAAGGACCTGGAGGACGGCTATGCCGGCATCGTACAGGCGTTTCCGCCGCCGGAGTACGTGACCGTCGTCGTGCACGGCAAGATGAAGGCCGCCGACAAGGAGTACGGTATGGACCTGTTCAAGCGCGGCGTCGCGCATATCATGGTCGCTACGTCCGTAATCGAGGTCGGCGTCGACGTGCCGAACGCGTCGATCATCGTGATCGAGAGCGCCGAGCGCTTCGGACTCTCGCAGCTTCACCAGCTTCGGGGCCGCGTGGGGCGCGGGGCCGAGCAGTCGTACTGCATCCTGATGAGCGGCGACAAGCTCTCGGCCGAGTCTCGCAAGCGCCTGGGTGCGATGGTGCAGACGACCGACGGTTTCCGGCTTGCCGAGATGGACCTTCAGCTTCGCGGTCCGGGCGACCTGAGCGGAACGCTTCAGAGCGGTTTGGCCTTTGATTTGAAGATAGCCAGTCTCGGCCGCGACGGACAGATTCTCTCGCTCGCCCGAAGCGCGGCCGAGCGGATTCTGGAACGGGACCCGCATCTGGAGCGAAATGCGGTGCTGAGGGAACTGTCCGAGAAATATAATTCGGCTGAAAACGCTGATTTCAGCATGATTTCATAACTTTACGCCGTTTCCCCCGTTATATTGGCAGGGGAGGATGCGGTTTCCCGCTACAAGGCAGGACGAGGGTCGCATAAAAAAGCTTTCTATGACACGATCGATTCTTACGGTGCTATCGGCGATGACGGTTTGTTCCTCCGCGGCACAGATCGGCGGCGCGGTTCCCGAGGAGCACGCTTTCGCGCATGGCGAGGAGCTCGAGTATGCCGTGAGCTACAAAGTGAGCTTCGTCAATACCGACGTGGCCGGCGTGACGTTCCGCACGACGCTGGGCGACTACGGCGACCGCCGGGCCTATACGGTCGATGCGCGCGGCGTGGTATATCCGTTCTACAAGTGGTTTTTCGATCTGAACGACCAGTATGTCAGCACGCTCGATTCCGCCACGTTGCGGCCGCTGGAGCTGCGCAGCGAAATCCGTGAAGGCAAGTACCGCTATTCGACGCGCTTCGTCTACGACTGGGACAGCCGCGTGGTCAATAACACGTTCCGCAACCACAAGAATCCGGACAGCAATCACAAAAGGCTCGATCTGTCGGACGGCAGTTACGACGCGCTGGCCTCGTTCTTCAATCTGCGTTGCGCCGACCTGACCGAGATCGAGCGCTCCGGATCGTCGCTGATGAATCTGGTGCTGGAAGATACGATCCGTCCGATCCGCTACCGCTTTCTCGGCCGGGAGGTCAAGAACATACGCGGAACGGGCAAGTTCCGTACGCTGAAGTTCCGTTGCGAGCTGGCCACCTCCACCGGCGAGTCGTTCGAGGACGGCAGCGAGTTCACGATATGGATATCGGACGACCGGAACCGGATTCCGCTCTACGTCGAGTCGCCGATCCGCGTCGGGTCGATCCGCGCGCGGCTGATAAGCTGGAAAAACCTGAAGTATCCGCTGGATAGCAAAATCAAATAAAATTTCTATATTTGTCCTGTGTAACCTTACGGTTTATGGAAGACTACAGCAATCAGAACGGCCGCTCCGGCTACGATCCGAAGTACAATCCCCAAGGCTACGGTCCGAACTACGACTACGGCTCCTACGGCAACGATCCGTACGGCGAGGGAGGTCCCAACAAGTCGGTGAAGGGTCTGAAGATCATGATCGTCATCATGGCGCTGATTCTGGCGGCCTTATCGGCGATCTACTTCCTGCAAGTCAAGCAGATGAAGGACGATTTCGCGATCGAGCGCGATACGCTGACCCGCCAGCTCACCTCGCTGATGAACGACTACGATACGCTCAAGACGATGAACGACACGCTGGCCGTCCACTACGAGGGCGTCAAGCATCAGGCCGACTCGCTGCTCGACAAGCTGCAGAAGGAACGGCGGCTGAGCTATTCCAAGATTCGCAACTACGAGAAGCAGATGAGCTACATGCGCACCGTGATGGAGGGATACATCCGTCAGATCGACTCGCTCGACCGGATCAACAAGAAGCTCGTCAACGAGAATACGACGATCCGTAAGATGATCACCACTTACAAGCTGCGGGCCGAGACGGCCGAGGAGAAGTCGCAGGAACTGTCGACGAAAGTGCGTCAGGGCGCCGTGATCCGGGCGCGCGACATCCGCCTGCTGGCGCTGAGCAAGTCCGACCGCGAGGTGTCGCGCGCGAGCCGCGCGGAGCGCCTGAGAGTCGATTTGGTGCTGGTCGGCAACGAGCTGGCCGAGCCCGGCGAGCGAACGGTGTACGTGCAGATCATCGGTCCGGACGGCTATGTGCTGGCCAATGCGAGCAACGCGCTGTTCGACTTCGAGGGCGACAAGATCACCTTCTCGGCCGCCCGTCAGGTCGACTATCAGAACAACGATTTGAGCGTAAGCCTGTTTTACAACGGATCGGGCATTACCAGCGGAAAGTACCGCGTCAAAATCTATACGGACGGGAACCTGATCGGGTCCAACGAGATTATTCTCCGCTGATCGGAGTTCCGAATATACCGGCAGGGCCGCTTCCGGGAACGGGAGCGGCCCTGCCGTTTCGTTCTCCGGTGTTCCTCGTCCGGTACCGGCTAACGGCGTGGCGACAGGCCGTACTGGGCCGGGCCTTTCCCTTTCCGGGCAGTCCTTGAGCGGCGGCCGGCGTCGGTTCCGTAAGCGGCGGGCGGTCCGAAAATGCCCGGACGTGGCCGAACGGTTCGGAATCCGGAATCGGGCGGGATGCAGTTTGGTTTTTTGTCCGGCGCGAGCGGCGTTTCGGTGTCCGGCACGACCGGCTCCGGAATCGCGCGGCGCACTTTTCTCCCTTTGGTCAGTTCCCATATGAAATAGGTAACGGGGCCGAGCAAGGGCATGCAATAGATGACGATGACCCAAAGGATCCGGTCGGACCCGCTGATTCCGACATGGCGGGCCATACGCAGAATCGCCAGCATGGGGAAAATCGCCAGCAGGAAGAAAACGAACAGAAAGCCGATCGCTTGTCCGATCAGAAAGGCGGTCGAATCGGTGGTGAGCAGCATGGAATCGTTGTGGGTTTAGGCGTCGGAACCGCTCCTCCGGCAGAGGAAGGAGAATTCGACATGGCTAAGTTAGCAATAAATGCGGAAAATCCGTCTTGCCGACGGTGACGCCCTGCGACTGCCGGGAGAGGCTGTCCGGAGCGGGAAGCGGGCGAAACGGTGTCGGGAACGCGTTTCTCTTTTTCATAAGGAACTTTCGTGTGCAAGGCATTCGGGAGGGGGGACGGCGGGGACCGATGCGTGGGTCGGAAACGGAGCTTCGGTACGCCGGGGAAACAGGATTCTCAGGGTTCGCACGGTTCGGATTTTGCTGCCGCCCGTCGGGAAGCGGCGGAAGTCGTTTCCGTGTGCGGCCTGGCGAGTAACGGGCCGGGCGCTTCTTGCTCCTGTGTCTTCCGGCGAGTCGTTCAGCCTCGTAACGGTGTCGCTGTCCGTATGCCGATATTCAGAGCCCAGGACGAACGCAAAGTAAACCGCCTCGCGTTCGGTCGGTAAAAAACGGATTCCCCTGAGCCGCAACGGCTCGGGGAATCGCGGTTCTGTTCGTTATGCGGAAGTCTTATCGCTCGAGCGTTGCGATACGCTCTTTCAGCGCCTTGATCTTGGCCTCGGCGTCGTTCTGTTTGGCTCGCTCGTTTTCTACCACTTGTGTCGGGGCGTTCTGCACGAAGCGCTCGTTGCCGAGCTTCTTCCGTACGGAAGCCAGAAAACCTTCGTAGTAGGCGAGGTCGTGCTGCAGCTTTTTGAGCTCTTCCTCGACGTCGATCTTTCCGTCCAGCGGTACGAAATACTGCGTCGTCTTGACGATGAATGAGGCGGCGTCGGCCGGCTTTTCCGCGACGGTCTCGACGTCCGTCAGGTTCGCCGTCTTGCGCAGCAGCGCGCCGAGTTCCGGATGATAGTTCTCGTCGGCAATCACCCGGAGCGCCAGCGGTTCCTTAGCGGGCAGGTTGCGCTGCTTGCGAACGTTGCGCACGGCCGTGACGGTCTCCTTGAGCAGTTCGACCTGTTCGAGCAGCGTTTCGTCGCAGGAAGCGGGTTCGGGCATCGGTGCGAGCGAGACGCTCTCGCCGTCGCGCCGCGGCGCGATGTCCTGCCAGATTTCCTCCGTGACGAAAGGCATGAACGGATGCAGCATCCGCATCAGTTTGTCGAAAAATCCGATCGTGGCGTCGAGCGTCGGCCGGTCGATAGGCTGCCCGTAGGCCGGCTTGACCATCTCGAGATACCAGCCTGAGAACTCATCCCAGAACAGCTTGTATATCAGCATCAGCGCTTCGGAAATGCGGTATTCGGCGAAATGCTCCTCGACCTGACGCAGCGTCTTCTCGAGCATCGAGTCGAACCAGCGGACCGCCGCGGCGTTGCATTCGCTTTGCGCGAGGCTTTCGTCGACCGGCCAGCCGCTTACGAGGCGGTAGGCGTTCCATATCTTGTTGCCGAAGTTGCGGCCCTGCTCGCAGAGCGAATCGTCGAACAGCAGGTCGTTGCCCGCGGCCGAGCACAGCAGCATGGCCATGCGTACGCCGTCGGCCCCGTACTGCGCGATCAGGTCGAGCGGGTCGGGCGAGTTGCCGAGCGATTTGCTCATCTTGCGGCGCAGCTTGTCGCGGACGATTCCCGTCAGGTAGACGTTGCGGAACGGGCGCTCGCCCCGGTACTCGTACCCGGCGATGATCATCCGCGCCACCCAGAAGAACAGGATGTCGGGAGCCGTGACCAGGTCGTTGGTCGGATAGTAGTACCTGATTTCCTCGTTATCGGGGCGGTTGATACCGTCGAATACCGAGATCGGCCACAGCCAGGACGAGAACCACGTGTCGAGTACGTCCGGGTCCTGCCGCAGCTCGTGCAGGCTCAGGTCCGGATTGCCGCTTTTCGCGCGGGCCAACTCCAGCGCCTGCTCGGGCGTCTCGGCCACGACGTAGCCTCCCGTCGGGAGATAGTAGGCCGGAATCTGCTGACCCCACCACAGCTGGCGCGAGATGCACCAGTCGCGCACGTTCTCCATCCAGTGCCGGTAGACGTTCTTGAACTTCGAGGGAACCAGACGCACCGTGTCGTCCATGACGGCTCGCAGCGCGGGCTCGGACAGCTCGTCCATCTTCAGGAACCACTGCATCGACAGCTTCGGCTCGATGGCGACGCTGGTCCGCTCGGAGTAGCCCACGTTGTTCGTATAGGCCTCGACTTTCTCGAGCAGGCCGGCCGAGGCCAAATCGCGCTCGATCTGCTCGCGCACGGCGAAGCGGTCCATGCCCGCGTAGCGGCCGCCGTGCTCGTTCAGCGTGCCGTCGTCGTTGAAGATGTCGATCGTCTCGAGGTTGTACTTCTCGCCCAGCATGTAGTCGTTCACGTCGTGGGCCGGGGTCACCTTCAGTGCGCCGGTTCCGAACCCGATGTCGACGTAGCTGTCGCGGATGACCGGGATCGAGCGGCCGACCAGCGGCACGACGACGCGGGCGTCCTGTGGCAGGTCCTTGTACCGCTCGTCGTCGGGGTTGACACATAGCGCCGTGTCGCCCAGAATGGTTTCGGGGCGTGTCGTCGCGACGATCAGATAGCGGTCCGTCCCCTCGAGCCGGTAGCGCAGGTAATAGAGCTTGCCCTGAGACTCACGGTAGACCACTTCTTCGTCCGACAGCGCCGTCTGCGCAGCCGGGTCCCAGTTGACCATCCGGACGCCGCGGTATATCTTTCCCTTGTTATAGAGGTCGACGAATACCTTGATCACGCTGCGGCTCATCTCCGGGTCCATCGTGAACTTCGTGCGGGCCCAGTCACACGAAGCCCCGAGTTTACGCAACTGGCTCAGGATGATGCCTCCGTGCTTTTCCTTCCACTCCCACGCATGGCGGAGGAACTCCTCGCGCGTGAGCGAGCTCTTGTCGATGCCCTCGGCCTTGAGCTTCTGGACGACCTTGGCTTCCGTGGCGATCGACGCGTGGTCGGTTCCCGGCACCCAGCAGGCGTTCTTGCCCTGCATCCGGGCGCGGCGCACGAGCACGTCCTGAATCGTCTCGTTGAGCATGTGCCCCATGTGCAGCATGCCGGTCACGTTCGGCGGCGGGATGACCACCGTATAGGGCTCCCGCTCGTCGGGCTCCGAGTGGAACATGTCGTGCCGCATCCAGTAGTCGTACCATTTCGGCTCGATCTGCTGCGGAGCGTATTTGTCGTCGATTTTCATGGCTTGTCAGAATGTTTAGCGTTTATCCTCGCAAAAATAGCAAATTTATCGGACATTTACAGGTTCGCCTCGGCCCATGCCGTGATCAGCCGGTTTTCATCCGACTCCCATGCCTGCCGGTAGAGTTGCCGAACGACGTCGAGCCACTCGATGCGGCGGTCCCGGTCGCTGTCGCCCACCCGTTCCGTGCCGCCGGCGGCGCGATACTGCTCGCGCGTCGTACTGGCGATCCGGGCGTAGCGGCCGGTGTAGGGTTTCAGGTCCGCATCGGTCAGCCTCAGGTAAAATTCGAGCTGCTCGTCCGTGCAGTGTCCGTCGGCAGGCATCCGGTCCGGGTCGGCCACGTAAACCGTCACGCCGTCCTTGAACACATAGGGATCGTAGCGCCCCGGCTCGTACATGGCCTCGTAGACGACGCCCCGCACGGGAAACTGGCCGCCCGACTGGCTGCGGATCCATCGCAGCAGCTTGTCGGTGTAGCGGTACTCGAGGCTGCCGCGCGCTTTCCAGCAGGCGGTGGCGATCCAGCGGGCCAGCCTTTCGGGCGACGGATTCAGCAGATAGACCTTCCCTTTTTTCGGCTGCCCGGTCCGGATGTCGGGTCCCGTACGGTATTCGTACAGCCTGACGGGCAGCCCTTCCCAGCCCGGCAGCGAGTCGGTCTCGCCGATCAGGCTGTCGGCCATGTAGGCCGTCTCGAGCAGTTGCCGGCATCGCTCGGCGAGCACGGGCAGGCTGTCGCGCACGTACTCCTTCGGCAGGGGTTTTGCGGATAGGCGGAAAGCTCCCGGCAAAAGGAGCAGAAGCAACAGGAAACGTCGGGTCATGGTCATGGCGTGAATTTAGAAAACTGTAAAGATAGTCATTTGCAATAATAGTGGTTCCGGCTCCGTTTGTATTTTCGGAACTTCCGCCGGAGCGGCCGGCGGATTCGGCCCGATCTCCTGCCGTGTTTCGCCGGGTGTCGGGCGGCTTGTTTTTTAATTCCGGTAAATTGCACTATATTTGCCGATTAAACGGAAAGTGGAAGATGAATAAAAAATATAGCAAGAAAGAAGAAGAGTTTTCGGGCATATCGGATATGCTCGAAGGCCGTCACCATGTGATTCCGATCATGTCCAACGACGACGAGGAGGCTGCCGAGAAAGTGGATATACCTCAGATACTGCCCATTCTGACGCTCCGCAGCTCGGTGCTTTTCCCGGGCTCGATCACGCCGATTACGGTCGGGCGCGAAAAGTCGATGAAGCTCGTGCGCGAGGTCGAGGGCGTCGGGGGAATCCTCGGAGCCGTGCTGCAGAAGGAGCCGGAGGTCGAGCAGCCCGGACCGGACGATCTGTATCGTATCGGCACGGCCGCCCGTATCCTGAAGGTGCTCGAAATGCCGAACGGTAACCTGACGGTCATCCTGCACGGGCTCGAGAAGGTCGAGATCAGCGAGTTCGTCGTGTCGGAACCCTATTTCAAAGCGTCGGTGGCGACGCTGAAGGATTCGACGCCCGACCCGAGCAACATTGAGTTCGAGGCGCTCGTCGATTCGATCAAGGACGTCGCGCTGAATATCATCAACGTGTCGCCGCAGATGCCCAAGGAAGCCACGTTCGCGATCAAGAACATCGACAACAAGCGCGGCATCATCAATTTCATCTGCTCGAATCTCGATCTGCCCGACAGCGACCGCCAGCGCCTGCTGGAGGCTCCGGGCCTGCTGGCCCGCGCGCGGCGCCTGCTCGAGATACTGGTCCGCGAGCAGCAACTGGCCGAGCTGAAGAACGAGATACAGAGCAAGGTCAAGCAAGACATCGACCAGCAGCAGCGCGAGTATTTCCTGCAGCAGCAGATACGCACGATTCAGGACGAGCTGGGCGGCGATCCGGCCGACAAGGATATCGACGAGTTGCACAAGCGAGCCGCCAAAAAGCACTGGAAGGCCGAGACGAAAGAGCTGTTCTTCAAGGAACTATCGAAGCTGGAGCGGATGAATCCGGCCGTAGCCGAGTATTCCGTGCAGCTCAACTACCTGCAGCTGATGCTCGACCTGCCGTGGGAAAGCTATACGAAAGACAATCTGGACCTGAACCACGCCAAGAAGCGGCTCGATAACGACCATTTCGGTCTGGACGAGGTGAAGGACCGCATTCTGGAACATCTGGCCGTCATCAAGCTCAAGGGCGACCTGAAGTCGCCTATCCTGTGCCTGTACGGCCCTCCGGGTGTCGGCAAGACGTCGCTCGGCAAATCGGTGGCCGGGGCGCTCAAGCGCAAGTTCGGACGCATCGCGCTGGGCGGCCTGCACGACGAGGCCGAGATTCGCGGACACCGCAAGACCTACATCGGCGCGATGCCGGGCCGGATCATCCAGACGATCAAGCGCTGCGGCTCGTCGAATCCGGTCGTGATACTGGACGAGATCGACAAGATCACCGTCAGCAACCATGGCGACCCGTCGTCGGCCCTGCTCGAAGTGCTCGATCCGGAGCAGAACACGACCTTCCACGACAACTACCTCGATACCGAGTACGACCTGTCGAAGGTGCTCTTCATCGCTACGGCCAACAACATCGCTAATATCAATCCGGCCCTGAGGGACCGTATGGAGATGATCAACATACCGGGATACATTCTCGAAGACAAGGTCCAGATCGCCCGCAAGCATCTGATCCCGAAGCAGCTCGAGGCGCACGGCGTTTCGGCCAAGCAGTTGAGGATCGCGCCGAAGACCATCGAGAAGATCATCGCCGAGTACACGCGGGAGTCGGGCGTGCGGACGCTCGACAAGCGGATCGCGAAAATCGTCCGCACGCGGGCCAAGAATATCGGCTTCGACGAGGAGTTCCGGGCTGAGGTGACGGCCGAGGACGTCGAGAAAATTCTCGGCGTGCCCCGCTACCAGAACGAGTCGTACGAGATCGCCGGCATGGTCGGCGTCGTGACGGGGCTGGCATGGACGGAGGTCGGCGGCGACATCCTCTATATCGAGTCGATCCTGACGCCCGGCAAGGGCGGCCTGACGATGACGGGCAACTTGGGCGACGTGATGAAGGAGTCGGCGACGATCGCGCTCGAATGGGTCAAGGCGCACGGCGAGGAGCTGGGCATCGACCGCGAGAAGTTCGAGAAGTTCGACGTGAATATCCATGTGCCCGAGGGCGCTATTCCGAAAGACGGTCCGAGCGCCGGCATCACGATGGTGACTTCGCTCGTGTCGACGTTCACGGGGCGTCCGGTGCGCGATCGCGTGGCGATGACCGGAGAGACGACGTTGCGCGGACGCGTGATGCCCGTGGGCGGGATCAAGGAGAAGATACTGGCCGCCAAGCGGGCCGGCATTACCGAGATCATTCTGAGCGAGGATAATCGCAAGGACATTTCGGAGATCAAGCCCGAGTATCTCGAGGGTCTGACGTTCGATTACGTGCGGTCCAACGACGACGTGCTTCGCTTGGCGCTGTCGGACCGTTGAGTTTCTTGTGAAAATCCGGGGAACGCGGGGAAGCGGCTTCTCGCCCTGCCCGCGGCCCCGGATCGTTCGTTATCATAACCCGAAGCTGTGACTGTATCGTGAAAAGAGTCGTGGTGGGCCTCTCCGGAGGCGTCGATTCGAGCGTGGCCGCCTATCTGCTCAAGGAGCAGGGCTACGACGTGGTGGGCCTGTTCATGCGGAACTGGAAGGATACGACCGGCACGCTGGAGGGCGACTGCCCGTGGTACGACGACCGCCTGTTCGCCGAACTGGTGGCTAAGCGGCTCGACATCCCGTTTCATATGATCGACCTGAGCGACGAGTACCGGCGACGGGTCGTCGACTATATGTTCGCCGAGTACGCGAGGGGGCGCACGCCCAATCCGGACGTGCTGTGCAACCGCGAGATCAAGTTCGACGCCTTTCTGAACGCGGCTCTCGAGCTGGGCGCCGATTTCGTGGCGACAGGCCACTATTGCCGCCGCGAGGAGGTCGAGGCCGAAGGTCGGACGGTTCACCGCCTGCTTGCGGGCAGCGACCCGAACAAGGACCAGAGCTATTTTCTCTGCCAGCTTTCGCAGCAACAGCTTTCGCGCGCGCTGTTTCCGATCGGGCATTTGCTCAAGCCCGAGGTCCGGCGCATCGCTTCGGAGCAGAACCTGGCTACGGCCGCCCGCAAGGACTCGCAGGGCATCTGCTTCGTGGGCAAGGTCGATCTGCCCGTTTTCCTGCAGCAGCAGCTCGCAGCCAAG
>CABUJP010000029.1:0-22370 GCA_902491835.1 uncultured Alistipes sp.
GAAAGCTTACGGCCCGACGCTACGCCCGCCTTCTCGAACATCATACCGGCGGCGCAATGGCCGATCATGATCTTGTCCCGACCGGCGAACTCCCTGATCACTTCCATCAGATCGAGATTGTACGGCTCGCCGGCATGCTGGGCGAACACGGGCACGGCATCGCCGCAGCTGAACACGAGCGCATCGTAATCGTCCGCATGTCCCTTCAGAGCAGCCACCGTATCGTCTGCCGTAAGCCGTATGCCAGAGTTGGTTCCGATCTCCCGACGGTCCGCCACGGCATATACCCGATACGGGATTCCGTTCTCGTAAAACGCTTCCAAATACTGGAAAAGGCCCATTCCGTTCACCGGATCGACGGCCAAGACAGCTACTTTCTTCGCCATAACCATAATTTTTTTGAATGAAACGATAGTTCCCTTTAGTAAGTCTGTTATATTTGTATATGGCAAATGTAGGCTTCCTCCGGCACAAATACAAGAACGCACCTCGGAATAAGCCGATTACACGGCTGTAACGATTACTGGTTGTCAAATCATTCGAAGATCGAAAAAATGCAAAATTTTCACCGCGACGGAGTCTGTCCGGTCAGAGACGTGCTGTGCAGGTTGGGCGACAAATGGACGACGCTCGTACTGGTCACCCTGCATGCGAACGGAATCATGCGCTTCAGCGACATCCAGCGGACGATCGGCGACATCTCGCAGCGCATGCTGACGGTCACCCTCCGCTCTTTGGAAACGGACGGCATGCTCGAGCGAAAGGTTTATGCTCAGGTACCTCCCAAGGTAGAATACCGCCTGACCGAGCGCGGCCGCAGCCTGATGCCACACATCGAGGGACTGGTCGAATGGGCACTGGCGAACAAAGACGGCATTCTGAACGACCGGAACCGTACATAGAGCCCGTAACGGCATATCCAGCCCAATCGCCCCATGTCCAAGCCTACTTCTACACGAAGCCATGCGCTTCCGTCCGATCGCCGCGAGGCGTCGGCCCCGGAAACGAACAGGAGAAACGGCTCCGGTTCCGGAACGCGCAGAGGGTCGGCGTGGTCCGCGCAACGACGGAGCCGACCGATCCGCCCATGCCCGGCAAGCGCTTTCCGCGAAACGAAGCCGTCAGACGATTTTCCCGCACAGGCGGCATGTTATCCGACCGGCACGGAACGAATCTTTTAAAAATTAGTGTAAATTTGCAGAGACAAAACCGCCGATTATGAAAATTGCACTGATAGGATACGGCAAAATGGGGCGCGAGATCGAGCGGATTCTCGTCGAGCGCGGCCACAGCATAGCCCTGATCGTCGACCGGGACAATACGGACGATCTGACACCCGAGAACCTGCACGGAGTCGACGCGGCGATCGAGTTCACGACTCCCTCGACGGCGTTCGACAACCTACGTACCTGCTTCGAGGCGGGCGTACCGGTCGTATGCGGTACGACGGGCTGGACCGAACGGCTCCACGAGGCGGAAGCCTTGTGCCGTCAGCACGGCGGAGCCTTTTTCTACGCATCGAACTACAGCATCGGGGTCAACGTCTTCTTCGAGGTGAACCGCAAGCTGGCCGAACTGATGAATCGTTTCGGAGCCTACGACGTAACGGTCGAAGAAACGCACCACACGCAGAAAAAAGACGCTCCCAGCGGCACGGCCATTACGCTGGCCGAAGATATTCTCGACCGAATCGACCGCAAGACGCGCTGGACGAGCGGCACGACGACCGAGCCCGATGCGCTGGAAATCGCTTCCGTACGCCGCAGCGTCGTGCCGGGCATCCACACGGTTACCTACGAGTCGGAAGCGGACGTGCTGTCGATCACGCACTGCGCGAAAAATCGGTGCGGATTCGCTACGGGCGCAGTGATGGCAGCCGAGTTCGTCGCCGGGAAAAAGGGAATATTCTCGATGAAGGACCTGCTGGGACTGGAATAAGAGCCGGCCGAGCCCATAAAAACGATACGAAAACCGACCGAAACGCCGTTTGTCGTCCGAACGGCCGTAGGGCCAATAAAAATACACAAGAATTAGAGTGAGCAAACTGAAGAAAATATGGAGCAACCGCTGGGTCAAGTTCGGCGTCGTTTCGCTCCTTTACACGCTGTGGTTCGTCGTATGGACCGGCAACCCGTGGCTGCTGTTGGGCATAGCCGTCATCTACGACATCTACATATCGAAATACATGTATCGCCTGTTCTGGCGCAAGCACAAGGAGCGTAAGCAGGCCAGCAGAACCTACCGCAAAGTATCGGAATGGGTCGAGGCGATCGTGTTCGCTACGGTCGTGGCGACGCTGATCCGTATCTATGTGTTCGCTATGTTCGTCATTCCGACTCCGTCGATGGAAAAAAGCCTGCTCGTGGGCGACTATCTGCTCGTGAGCAAACTGGCATACGGTCCGGTGATGCCCAACACGCCGCTGTCGTTCCCGCTCGTACATAACACGCTGCCTCTGTCGCAAACGAAAAAGTCGTTCGTCGAATGGATCAAGTGGCCTTACCACCGGCTATCGGGGTGGGGGCGCGTCAAGCGCAACGATCCGGTCGTGTTCAATTTTCCGGCCGGCGACACGGTGGCGCTGATGGAGCCCTCAGCCAGCTACTACGACCTGCTGCGGCAGTTTCAGCAGGCCTATGGCGAGAAAGCCGGGCGCGACATGCTGTTGCAGCGGACCGAGGTCGTGTACCGTCCGGTCGACAAGCGCGACAACTACGTGAAGCGCTGCGTCGCGCTGCCCGGCGACACGATTCGGATTGAGCACTCGGAGGTATGGGTCAACGGCGAGCCGCAGCGCGAGATACCCGGCAGGCAGTACAACTATTACGTGCGGACCGACGGCACGACGATCAATCCGGAACTGTTCGGCCAAATGGGGATTGCGCAGAGCGATATACTGTACGATGCGGGAACTTACTTTCTGCCGCTGACCGACGAGAATGTCGAGCGCCTGCGAAACCTGCGCAACGTGCGGGAAATTGTCCGCTACGAGGCGACCGGAGCCGATCCCGATATCTTCCCGAACAGCGAGTCGTACCCGTGGAACGTCGACAACTTCGGCCCGCTGTGGGTACCCCGAAAGGGAGCGACCGTCGCGCTGACCGAAGCGAACCTGCCCCTGTACCGACGCATCATCGAGACGTACGAGGGCAACCGGCTGGAAGTATCCGACGGGCAGATACGGATCAACGGCGAGCCTACCGACAGCTATACGTTCGCCATGGACTACTATTTCATGATGGGCGACAACCGGCATAACTCGCTCGACTCGCGCTACTGGGGATTCGTGCCCGAGGACCATATCGTCGGCAAGCCGTCGTTCGTATGGCTGTCGCTGGACAAGGAAAAGAGCTTCCCCGCGAACATCCGGTGGAACCGGATTTTTCGGGGCGTAAAATAAAGCCCATGGAAACCCCGTCCGACAGCTACCTGACGATCGAGGCTCCGGCCGAAGCGCTGTATAAGGACAAAGGCAGCCGGTTCCTCGCTTTCGCCTATCCGGTAACGAACGAGGAGCAGATACGCGAGCGGGTGGACGCGCTGCGAAAGAAATACTTCGACGCTACGCACCATTGCTACGCGTGGCGCCTCGGCCCTGCGGGCGACAGTTTCCGGGCCGTGGACGACGGCGAGCCCTCCTCGACGGCCGGCCGGCCGATCCTCGGGCAGATGCTTTCGCGCAACGTGACCAACGCGCTGATCGTCGTCGTCCGATACTTCGGCGGGACGAAGCTGGGCGTACCGGGCCTGATCGCCGCCTATCGGGAATCGGCCGCCGCCGCGCTGGACGCCTCGTCGGTCGTCGAGCGGACGGTCGACGCAGTGCTGGAAATAGGCTTCGGCTATCTGGTGCTGAACGACGTGATGCGGATCGTCAAGGAAATGCAGCCGCAAGTGCTCGCGCAGCGGTTCGACAACGCCTGCACGATGACGCTGGCAATCCGGAGCTCCGCCGAGGAGCCGCTCCGAAAAAGGCTCTCGGGCGTGGAAGGCTTGCGGATCGATCCGAAAGGCTATGTGTAACGGGAACCTTCGAGACTGGAACCGACGCGTCGGAAGCGCACGAGCGGGATTGCCGATACGCTCCCGGCAGGGAAATATCCGCTTACGGACGGGAGCGCAGCCTCAGAGGAGAGGGGATTCTTTCGACAAAAGACTACTATAAAGACCTGCATATGGGAAAGAAAAATCTGATCTCGATCACCGATTTCTCGCAAGAGGAGATTCTGAAGATCATGGAGCTGGCCGCGCGGTTCGAGGCCGATCCTCACCGCCAGGTGCTCGCCGGAAAAGTAATCGCCTCGCTTTTTTTCGAGCCTTCGACCCGCACGCGCCTCAGCTTCGAGAGCGCGATCAATCACCTCGGGGGGCGGGTCATCGGATTTTCCGAGACCGCCAACACGAGCGTATCGAAAGGCGAGACCTTCCATGACACGATCATGGTCATATCGAACTATTGCGACCTGATCGTCATGCGCCACTCGATCGAGGGAGCGGCCCGCTATGCGAGCGAGATATCGAAGGTTCCGGTGGTCAACGCCGGCGACGGAGCCAACCAGCACCCGAGCCAGACGCTGCTCGACCTCTATTCGATCCAAAAGACGCAGGGCACGCTCGACGGCCTTCATATCGCCATGATCGGAGACCTGAAATACGGCCGGACCGTCCACTCGCTGCTGCAGGCGATGTCGTTCTTCAACCCGACGTTCACGTTCGTCGCGCCCGATGAGCTGAAGATGCCGGACGAGTACAAGCTGTTTCTCGACGAGAAAGGCATTCCGTACACCGAGACACGCCATATGGACGAGGCGCTCGGCTCGGCCGACATCGTCTACATGACGCGGGTTCAGCGCGAGCGGTTCTCCGACCCGATGGAGTACGAGCGGGTCAAGAACGTCTACGTCCTGAGAAACAGCATGCTCGAACGCACCAAGCCCAATATGCGCATCCTGCATCCGCTGCCGAGGGTGGGAGAGATCGACCCGGATGTCGACCGCAACCCCAAGGCCTACTATTTCCAACAGACCGAAAACGGCGTATACACCCGCATGGCTATCATCAGCTACCTGCTGGGCGTCGCCGAATAAACGGAACAAACCGCACAACACACGCCATACCATGACCGATCACACGGAAGGAAAACTGGAAGTCAGGGCTATCGAGAACGGCACGGTCATCGACCATATCCCGTCCGACTGCCTGTTCAAAATCATCAAGATTCTCGATCTGGAGCACGATACGCACCGAATCACGTTCGGCACGAACCTCGAGAGCAAGCGGATGGGGTCGAAAGCGATTATCAAGATTAACGACCGCTTCTGCAAGCAGGACGAGCTGAACCGCATTGCGATCGTCGCGCCTATGGCCAAGGTCAACATCATCGAGAATTTCAGGGTCACCGAAAAGCGCAACGTGACGATACCCGAGACGGTCCGGGGCTTCGTGCGCTGCGTCAACCCGAAATGCATCACGAACAACGAGCCGGTCGAAACCTCGTTCACCGTGATCCGAGAAGGAGAACAGATCGCCCTTCGCTGTAAATATTGCGAAAAGATCACGCACCGGCAGCAGATCGAGATTCTGAAATAAGCCGCCCGATCGCTTCCTCGGAAAAGTTCCGTCCGGTGGAAATTTCGGAGCGACACCTTTTGTCGGCCTTCCGTTATCCGGCGATGCCTGTCGACTCGACGCTACGACCTGTCGGCTGTGTCATGTCGGAAGCGTGGACCGAAACGAGAAGGAAGCCGCATTTTCGCAGAGACGGAGAAAATAAGCGTTTTCAGAACCGAAAAGCCCGATCGCTGGCTCCCGGATCGATTACCGAAATAGCCGTCCCGCGCCTTGCGTCGCGGGACGGCTATTATGATGTCGCCGACCGGAACACAGCGACTGCCGGTTCATCCTTTCCGGCACCTCGGCAGTCGCCGTTCCGTCAGGCGGTCGATTCCACGCCGTCAGCCGATCTCCTCGGCCATTTCGGCATACCGGCTCCACTGCATGTCCTCGAGCGGCGTCGCCGAGTCGATCTCCGAGCTACGCTGCTTGCTAAGCCGTTTATCGGCTTTCTCGACAGAAGCCAGCGTACGGTCGGTTCCGACCGGCTCCGTATCGAGCAGCCCGTTCGTCTGCTCGACCTGCTGCCTCGGATCGTCGATGTACTGCCATGTCTCGTTGAAACCGACGCTTTTGCCTTCGTTCCACGGCCCACGACTCTTCTCGCCCTCGGACATATTGTAATAGAGGTTGCCGTAGCGCGGATCGCTCTGAAGCACGCCGGGAGGAAAATTCGGCCGGATCGTGTCGAGCGCCGCCTCGAACTGCTGGAAATGGGCCACTTCGCGGGTCATCAGGAAGTTCAGCGTCTCGAGCACATACGGATCCTCGGTAAACTGCATCAGGTATTCGTAAACGATCTTGGCGCGCGACTCGGCAGCGATGTCCGAACGCAGATCGACCGTCAGATCGCCGTTCGCATTGACGTACGAGCCCTGCCAGGGCACACCGTTGCTGTCGGTGAAGCGCGGACCGCCTCCGGTCAGCACGCCGAACTGCGGATTCAGCGTCGCCTCATGGATAAATTCCTCCCGATTGCCCTTGCTGCCGAACATCCGGGCAAAATCGGCCCTGTCGGCCGCGTCCTTCAACTCGCCGTTGACTCCCGACAACAGCATCTGAATCGTGGCCCCGACGATCTCCAGATGTCCCAGTTCCTCGGTCGCGATATCCATCAGCATATCGTACTTGTCGGGATAGGGATTCCGGCACGCAAAAGCCTGAACGAAATATTGCATGGAGGCTTTCAACTCTCCGTTACCTCCGCCGAACTGCTCGAGCAGCAGACGGGCAAAGCGCGGATCGGGCTTCGAAACGCGCGCATTGAACTGAAGTTCTTTGACATGATGAAACATAAGCTGTTCTTTTAAAAGTTTCTATTATATTGACAATCGATCCGAATAAGCCGTATAATAAAGTCTCCGTCCCGTCCGGCCGACCCAGTCAGATCGCACCTGACAGGGAACGCGGTCCGGTGAGCGTTCCCGGCATACAAGCGATTATCCCTCGCAGAATCAGCGCTCAGATTCTGTTCCTGACAGCCGGACAATGTATCCGATCGGAACAGCCCGATACTCCGTAAATCGCAAATCGTCTGCCAGACCGATCGACCTCATATCGAATAGAGTCGTACAGGAACGCAACGCCAACGGCATGGGAAACAGCCCGATGCCGTCGAGCCGGAGAAACGGCCCGAAACCCGTATATCGCCCGGGGCGAATCGGGACCCAAGCAAGCACCCCGATTATAGTCAGGCTCTCGGAGCCGGCCGACCGGCCCCGCCCAAAGATGAAAGCGGTCCGAACACATGCGGCCAGCCCATGCCCGAACAGAACGAACACGAATCCGAACAGCCTATGCCGGTCGGCGGGCTATGCATACTTCCCGTTTTTTCGCATTCCGGCAAAAGGAGGCTCCGCAACGAGCCCGACCGCGCCCGCTTTTTCCCGGTTCCGGACAAAAAACCGGCTCCGGCCCCCGGTCATTCCAGACTCGCCCGCGATTTTGTTCCGGCTCACATTTCGGAAACGCCTCGCACGACGGAAAAATAGATTTGAGATAAATTCGTTATCTTTAGCGGTCCATTCGCAACTTAGGCATGAACGATACGAAAGAACGGAAATACATCCACGTCAAAGGCGCCCGGGTACATAATCTCAAGAACATAGAGGTCAAGATACCCCATAACCAACTGGTCGTCGTAACCGGACTGTCGGGCTCGGGCAAGTCGACGCTCGCGTTCGACACCATCTTCGCCGAGGGCCAGCGACGCTACGTCGAAAGCCTGTCGGCCTACGCCCGCCAGTTTCTGGGCAAGATCAACAAGCCCGACGTCGACCTGATTACCGGAATCGCTCCGGCCATCGCGATCGAGCAGAAGGTCAACACGCGGAATCCGCGCTCGACCGTCGGCACGTCGACCGAAATCTACGATTACCTGAAACTGCTCTTCGCGCGCATCGGACGCACCTATTCGCCCGTATCGGGCCGGGAGGTCCGCCGCTACACGGTGGCCGACATCGTGAACCGGATCGCCTCGCTGCCCGAACGGACACGCATACTGGTAACGGCTCCGCTGAAGCTGGCCGAAGGGCAGGGGCTGATCGAGAAGCTGACGCTGCTCGTCGGCGAGGGGATGCAGCGCATCTATACCCGAGGCGAAACGCTTTTCATCGAGGAGATGATCCCCCGCGCGGACGACTACGCCGGACGAGACGATCTGGCCATCGTCGTCGATCGGGCCCGGGCTACGTCCGACGAGGAAACGCTGAGCCGGCTGGGAGACTCGGTCGAGAACGCGTTTCGGCACGGAGACGGCATCTGCGAGATCGTCGTACTGCAGGAAGGGACAGATCGCGTCGAGCGTTTCTCGTCGCGTTTCGAGCTGGACGGCATCGCGTTCGAGCAGCCGACCGAGCATATGTTCAGTTTCAATAATCCGGTGGGAGCCTGCCCCCGGTGCGAAGGCTACGGCAAAGTGATCGGCATCGATGAGGACCTGGTCGTGCCCGACAAGACCAAAAGCATCTATCAGGACGCTATCGCCTGCTGGCGGGGCGAAACGATGAAATGGTGGAAGGAGCAGCTGATTCTGAACGCCCCGAAATTCGACTTTCCCGTCCACCGGCCGTTCTACGAGCTCACGCGCCAGCAGCGGCATCTGCTATGGAAGGGAAACGAGCATTTTCACGGACTGGACGAGTTCTTCAAATACCTCGAAGGCGAGCGCTACAAGATACAGTACCGCGTCATGCTGTCGCGCTACACCGGGAAAACCGTCTGCCCCGACTGCGAGGGAACGCGGCTCCGCAAGGAAGCGCTATACGTGCGGGTAGGGGGTAAGAACATCGCCGAGCTGGTTACCATGCCGGTCGAGGAGCTCGCATCCTTTTTCGACGGACTGCAGCTCGACGAGCGGGACGGCGAGACGGCCCGGCGCGTGCTGACCGAAATCCGCAACCGGCTGCAATACCTGAACGAGGTGGGTCTCGGTTACCTGACGCTCGACCGGCTCTCCTCGACGCTGTCCGGAGGCGAGAGCCAACGGATCAATCTGGCCACGTCGTTGGGCAGCAGCCTGGTCGGATCGCTCTACATTCTCGACGAGCCGAGCATCGGACTGCATCCGAGGGACACGGCACGGCTGATCGGCGTGCTGAAAAAGCTGCGCGATCTGGGCAACACGGTGATCGTCGTCGAGCACGAGGAGGAGATCATCCGGGCGGCCGACACGATCGTCGACATCGGGCCGCTGGCCGGCTATCAGGGCGGCGAGGTGATGTTCTGCGGCGGCATCGACGAGTTGCTGAAAAGCGAGCGCAGCCTGACCGCCCGCTACCTGACCGGCCGCGAGCGGATCGACCCGCCCCGGCGCGTCCGGCCGTGGAACCGATACATCGAGATCGTCGGCGCACGAGAGAACAACCTGAAGGGAATCGACGTCAAGTTCCCGCTCGGCGTGATGACCTGCGTAACAGGAGTCAGCGGCAGCGGCAAGTCGTCGCTCGTGCGCGACATCCTCTACCCGGCCGTTCGCCGCGTCCTGTACGACACGGGAAGCAAGCCCGGCAGCTTCGAACGGCTCGGCGGCGACCTGAGCCAGATCAAGTCGATCGAGATCGTCGACCAGAACCCGATCGGCAAGTCGTCTCGCTCGAATCCGGTCACCTACATCAAGGCATACGACGACATCCGCAAGCTGTTCGCCGACCAGCCATACGCCCGTCACAACAACCTGACCGCATCGCATTTCTCGTTCAACATAGCCGGCGGCCGCTGCGAGGAGTGTCAGGGCGAGGGAGTCATCAAGGTCGGCATGCAGTTCATGGCCGACGTCGAGCTTACGTGCGAAAGCTGCGGAGGCAAGCGCTTCAAGGACGAAATTCTGGAAGTACGCTACCACGGCTACTCGATCTACGACATACTGGAGCTGACCGTCGACGCAGCGATCGAGCTGTTCGCCGCGCATCAGAACGAAGACCCGGTCAACCGCCGGATCATCGAGAAGCTCAGAACGCTGCAGGACGTGGGACTGGGCTACATCAAGCTCGGGCAGTCGTCGTCCACGCTGTCGGGAGGCGAAAGCCAGCGGGTCAAGCTCGCATCGTTCCTGACGAAGGAAAATGCGCCGGACCCGATTCTGTTCCTGTTCGACGAGCCGACGACCGGACTTCACTTCCACGATATCCGCAAACTGCTCGACTCGTTCGACGCGCTGCTCGCCAAGGGACACACCGTCGTGATCGTCGAGCACAACATGGACGTCATCAAGTGCGCCGACTGGGTGATCGACCTCGGCCCGGAAGCGGGCGAAAGGGGAGGGCGACTCGTTTTCGAGGGAACGCCCGACGAACTGGCCCGCTGCCCGCAGAGTTATACGGGAAAATACCTATCTTTGACCCGCAAAACCGGCCGGTAACGGCCTCCGCTCAAACCCGCTCCGATGGAATTTACCCGATATACGCTCCGCAACGGCATTCGCTGCATTCATAAGCAGGTCCGCTCGGCGGCGGTTCACTGCGCGCTGACGGTCGGCACCGGAAGCCGCGACGAACGGCCTGCCGAGCACGGCATGGCTCATTTGCTCGAACACGCTTTCTTCAAGGGGACCGAGCGACGGCGCGCGTATCATATCAACTGTCGCCTCGAAAACCTCGGAGGCGAGTTGAACGCCTACACGACCAAGGAGGAAACCGTGATCCACACGACGACGCTGCGGGCCGACCTGTCCAAAGCGGCCGAGCTGATCGCGGACATCGTTTTTCATTCCACGTTCCCGGCCAAGGAGCTGGAAAAGGAGAAAGACATCATCGTCGACGAGATCAATTCCTACAAGGACTCGCCATCGGAACGCATTTTCGATGATTTCGAGGACCTCGTGTTCAAGGGCTCGCCCTTGGGACACAACATACTGGGCAGCAAAGCCTCGCTGATGAAATACACGCGCGAAGACCTGATGCGCTTCGTGGCGAGAACCTATAACACGGACCAGATGGTCTTCTCGGTGATCGGAAACGTATCGCCCAAGCGCTTCCGCGAAATATGCGACCGTTATTTCGCCTCGCAAACGGCTTCGGCGCGAACGTTCTCGCGCGAACGGACCGCTCCGTACGAGCCTTTCTCGAAAACGCTGCACCGCAACTGTCACCAAGCCCACTGCCTGCTCGGCGGCCGGGCTTACAGTCTCCGGGACGACCGGCGCGTCGCGCTGTCGCTGCTGAGCAATCTGCTCGGGGGGCCGTCGGCCAATTCGTTGCTGAATATGGCCGTCCGCGAGCGCAACGGACTGTCGTACAGCATCGAGTCGAGCTTCACGCCGCTGAGCGACACCGGCATAGCGACGATCTATTTCGGTACGGACAAGGACCGGACGGACGAATGCCTCTCGATCGTTCGACACGAACTGGAGCGCATATGCCGGGGCGAGCTGAAGGAGCGGCAGCTCGGCATAGCGAAAAAGCAATACGTCGGTCAGATTACCCTGGCCATGGAAAGCAACGAGAGCTACATGCTCAGCGCGGCCCGCAGTTGCCTGATCTACGACAGCGTGGACGGTCTGGACGAACTGCATGCCAAAATCCGCTCGATCACCGCCGCTCAGATCGCCGAGGTGGCCGAGGAGATATTCTCCGAGCGGAATCTGTCGATGCTGTTGTACAAATGACGATGAACGATCTGGAGCGATACATCGAGGCGCATATCACGCCCGAGGACGAGCTTCTGAGGGAACTCGACCGCGAGACGCACCTGAGCGTCGTACAGCCGCGCATGCTCTCGGGGCACATGCAGGGCCGGCTGCTCGAAATGCTCGTGCGAATGCTCGCGCCCAAACGCATACTCGAAATCGGCACGTTCACCGGTTACTCGGCCATTTGCATGGCCCGGGGCCTGCCTGCCGACGGCGAGCTGCATACGATCGAAGTGGACGACGAGCTGGAAGCGATCGCCGCACGGTATTTCGCCCGCAGCGGCCTCGGCGACCGGATCTTCGCTCACATCGGCTCGGCGCTCGATCTGGCGCCGGCGCTCGGCCTATTCGACCTGATCTTTATCGACGGAGACAAGCGCGAATATCCGGACTACTACCGGATGGCCATGCGGACGCTCGTCCGCAGCGGAAGCTATCTGCTGGCCGACAATATCCTGTGGTACGGAAAGGTAACGGAAGCCGCCGCGCACAACGACCGCCACACGAAAGCGATTCAGGAATTCAATGACCTGGTTGCGGCGGACGACCGGGTCGAAAACGTCATCCTGCCGATCCGCGACGGGCTGAACCTGATTCGGGTCAAATAAAAAGACGGGCATTGCCTTACCGCATGTCCTTGATCCCCGGTTCGCTCCGGTTTATCGGGACGCCAGCCACGACGATGCGCCCTCGAACGATTCGCCCCGATCGGTTGCCGATCGGGGCGAATCGTTCGAGACGAGCTCATTCGCGGAATCCAAGAACAAAGCGTTAAAAAGGGAACCCGTCCATGCAGAGAAAACCGCTTTCCGGCCTCGTATCGCTCCGAATCGATCGTCGCGCTTCTCAGACAATCGGGGGAAAAGAGCCGGGGAGACGACCGTCCGATCCGAAATCGGGCTCCGCTCTATTCGGTCGCGTTTGCTTTCGGTTCCGCGAACATGATCTCATACACTCTTTGATCGGGTTTCGTCATAGCTCCCGTAGCAGCATCGATTCCCCATCCGAGTACGGCGAACAAGTTGATGACGGAAACGGCGTTGAACGTTTTAAAGATCGTAAAGCGCACAGGATCGTATCCCTCCGATTCGACTTTGACTTCCGTGTCCGTAAATCTCCGCTTCACTTTCGTTTCATAGGGAAAAGCGTTCACTCGGTGTTTTTTGCCGTCGATAGTCAATGTCGCCGATTCAACGGGAACGTTCGTATCGAACGTGACTTTGGCCCGAGAGCCGCAAAAAACCGTGGCGCACGACGAGAACAGGACAACGGCCGCTACATACGATAGCGAAACAGGTAACAGGTTTTTCATGATTTTAAGAATTAACCTGGTTAAACGTTTATTGAATGCATTGCGCAATGCCGTTGCCCTCGGATAGCAACCACGTTTAACAAAAAAAGACGTAGAGCTATCGCCATACGTCATCAAGGCTCACCACAAGCCTACCTGCTTAAATGGGATAACTCTACGCCAATGCGCAGTTTACCCAACAAAGCAGGTTCCGTTTGCTCGTGTTCATTTCGAGGTGGTGATTCTGATGACGATTGAGCAAATTATGTCCGACGGATCGTTGCACGATCCTGTCGCGTATTCTAAATGCGAATATAGATAATTTCTCTCGCTTTTACATTATGAAAGACAAAAAAGGCCGCGAAACGCAAATCTCGCAGCCATTCAAAAAACATCGCCTCAGACGCCGATTTTCTCAGCAGCGAGGATTCCCTCAATACTCCCGAAATTTGGGACGCATCACTTCGGCATACAGCACGGCCATTTTCGGGTCGAATCCGTCCGCGAAAATTCCGCGCGTCGGCGCCGGCTTTTCCGACTCCTCGGAACCGCCCGCCCCGGAAAGAACCGGAGCGGCCACAGGAGCGGCCGTCCGGTCGGCAAGCAACTGCTCGTCATAGGAAAAGGGAACGTCCATGCGATTCTCAACCGGCTCGTCGATCGCCTGCTCGTCGTAAGAATAATAAGCGGGAACCGGAGTAACCGCCGCTTCGGTCGCCGGCTCCGCCGGAGCATCGACGGCATATTCCCCGCGATCGCCGCCGGACGCAGCCTCGCCTCTTTTCGGGGAAGCGTCGCTCCGGCCCGATTGTATCTCCCGGATCAGATCGTCCCAAGGCGAGGAGGGCAGGGTAGTCTTCTCCTCGGGCAAAGCCGCCCCCCGGTCTTTCTTTTTCTTTGAAAGAAGGGCCGCGACAACGACGATTATCAGTGTGATCAGAGTTTCCATAGTGCGCTATTCTTGATTGTTCTCCACACGGTTGACTTTTTCGATCCCGCGGATCTTGCCCACTTTTTCCATGATGACTTTCAGGTCCTGAATATTCTTGACGTACAAGCTGACACGGCCCTCGAAAATTCCGTCATGGCTCTGAATATGCAGCTCGCGGATATTGGTATTCAGCTCGCCGGTCACGACCTGCGAAAGCTCCATCAGGATACCGATCCGGTCGATGCCGCGCAACTCCAGTACCGACAGGTACGACATCGCCTTGTGACTCGACCATTTGACCGGAGTCAGGTTGTTGCCGTGCTGCGCCGCCAGCTTGATCAGTTCGTTGCAGCTCTTCTTATGAACGTCGATCTTGTGCGTATCCGGATTGTCGTAGCCGACCACCTCGTCGCCCGGTATCGGATTGCAGCACGGAGCGATTACGAACTGCGGGGCCTCGGGGTCGGTCTCGTCCGGCAGGGCAGTCGCCTTCCGATTTTTTTTCCTGTCGTCTCCGCCCAGAAACTTGAAGGGATTGGGTATCTGCAGCGACCAGAATTTCAGTATCTTACTGGCCGAATTTTCGCGGAGCACCTTGCCCAGATTGTCCAAGCGGACGATTCCCGCACCGAGCTTGCTGTAAAACTCGTCCTTGTTCGCGCACTCGTAGGCCGGCAGCACCTTGCGGAACACGCGGGCGCTCGGCGTCACCCCGAAATCCTTCAGGCGCGCCTCGAACAGCACGATTCCGTTGGCGATGTTGTTCAGCTTGTCCTTCTTCAGGCGGTTCATGATCGCCTGCTTGGCCTTCGTCGTAATGACGTGCTCGAGCCACTCGGGCTTGGGCGAAACGTTTTTCGAGGTGATGATCTCGATCTGGTCGCCACTGCTGATCGGCGCGAAAATGGACTCGATCTTATGGTTGATCTTGGCCCCCATGGCGCTGTGACCGATCTTCGAGTGGATGTCGTAGGCGAAATCGAGCGCCGTAGCCCCCTGAGGCAGCGTGCGCGATTCGCCCTTGGGCGTGAACACGACGATCTCGGACGTGTACAGACTGAGCTTGAAATTGTCCAGAAACTCGACGGCGTCCTCCGTCGGACTGTTCAGCGCCTCGCGGACCTGCTTCATCCAGCGGTCGAACTCGCCTTCCTCCTTCGACAGCGTGTCGGACTTGTACTTCCAGTGCGCGGCGAATCCCCGCTCGGCGATCTCCTCCATGCGCTGCGAGCGGATCTGCACCTCGGCCCAAATACCGTCGGGCCCCATGACCGTCGAGTGGAGCGCCTCGTACCCGTTCGCCTTCGGAATGTTGACCCAGTCGCGGATACGGTCGGGCTTCGGCTTGTAGATGTCCGTCACGAGCGAATAGATATGCCAGCACTGCGATTTCTCGGGAATCAGCGGAGAGGGCTTGAACACGATCCGGATCGCGAATATATCGTAGATTTCCTCGAACGGAATGTGCTTGCGCTGCATCTTCGACCAGATCGAGTAGATCGACTTGACGCGGCCCGATATCTCGAAATCGATGTCGTTCGCCCGAAGCTTCTCGATGATCGGGGCATTGAACTTCTCGATGAAACGCGACCGCTTGGCTTCCGTTTCCCTGATCTTGTTCTCGATCTGACGGTAATCTTCCGGAAAGCGGTACTTCAGCGTCAGGTCCTCCAGCTCGCTCTTGATCGCGAACAGGCCGAGCCGATAGGCCAGCGGCGCGAACAGATAGATCGTCTCGCTGGTGATCTTCATCTGCTTGTGAGGCGGCATCGAGCCGAGCGTCCGCATGTTGTGCAGCCGGTCGGCGATCTTGATCAGAATCACGCGCACGTCGTCGGAGAGCGTAAGCAGCACCTTGCGGAAATTCTCGGCCTGCTCCGACGCGCTGGTCTTGAACACCCCCGACATCTTGGTCAGCCCGTCGACCATCAACGCGATCTTCGGGCCGAAACGGCTCTCGATATCCTCGACCGTATAGTCGGTATCCTCGACCACGTCGTGCAGCAGCGCGGCGACGACCGACTTGACTCCGAGCCCGATCTCGTCCACGACGATCCGAGCGACGGCCAGCGGATGCAGAATATAAGGCTCCCCCGAGCGACGGCGCACGCCCTCGTGGGCTTCTTTCGCCAGAAAAAAAGCCCGCTTGATCAAATCCGCGTCGTAGTCGTTCTTGCATATCTTCGAGCAGGAAGCCATCAGCTTGTCGAACTGCTCGCCTATGATGCGCTCGTCTTCGTCAGAATATCCCATTCACGCCCTTTTATATCAACAATCGCCCGCTCCGGACCGCGCCCGGCCGATCGTCAGTCGGCCGCCGCAAGCCCCGCGCGTACCTTGGCCTCGATCTCGTCCCGAAGCGCCTCGTCGCTCTTGAGCAGCTCCTTCACCGAATCGCGCCCCTGACCGATCTTGCGCTCGCCGTAGGAAAACCACGAGCCGCTTTTCTTGAGAATACCCAGATCGACGCCCAGATCGATGATCTCGCCGATCTTGGAAATGCCTTCTCCGTACATGATGTCGAACTCGGCCCGGCGGAACGGAGGCGCGAGCTTGTTCTTGACGATCTTGACCTTCGCGCGAGCTCCGAGTTGCTCCTCGCCGTCCTTGATGACCGACGCCTTGCGGATATCGATCCGGACGCTGGCGTAGAACTTCAGCGCGTTTCCGCCCGTCGTCGTCTCGGGATTGCCGTACACGACTCCGATCTTGTCTCGCAGCTGATTGATAAAGATGCAGACCGTGCGGGTCTTGCTGATACTGGCGGTCAGCTTGCGCAGGGCCTGAGACATCAGCCGGGCCTGAAGCCCCATTTTCGACTCGCCCATCTCGCCCTCGATCTCGGCCTTAGGCGTCAGTGCGGCGACGGAGTCGATCACGACGATATCAATCGCGCTCGAACGGATCAAATGGTCGGCGATCTCGAGCGCCTGCTCGCCGTTGTCGGGCTGCGAAATGAGCAACTCATCGATATCTACGCCCAACTTTTGGGCATACGTGCTGTCGAACGCGTGCTCGGCATCGATGAAGGCGGCGATGCCGCCCGCTTTCTGCGCCTCGGCGATCGCATGGATCGCAAGCGTCGTCTTGCCCGAAGACTCGGGACCGAATATCTCAATCACCCGGCCCTTGGGGTAGCCTCCGATGCCGAGCGCCTGATCGATCGTAATCGATCCCGACGGAATAACCGGAACCTCGTCGACCTTCTTGCTGCTCATCTTCATGATCGCACCCTTGCCGAAGTCCTTTTCGATCTTGTCCATTACGGCGCTCAGCACCTTGAGCTTCTCCGGATTAATCTGTGCTTTCTCTGTCATAGCTATAGCGTTCTTTATTTATTCAGTTGTGTGTCAGTATTCCGATCGGAAGAGCATTCTCCGCTTTCGGAAACGCCTCTCTCCGCCTGTCTCTCCATTTTCAGCCCATCGCGGCCGGCCCTGCGCCTTTCCTTTGGCTTCGGAACAAGCGTGCCGGCCCGACGACATTATTTATAAGCCTCGACGATCTGCTCGAAATGATCCTTGGTCCGAACCTTATCGAACACCCTTTCGATCATGCCCTTCTCGTCGATGACGAACGTCGTGCGCAAAATACCCATGAACGTACGCCCCATGAACTTCTTTTCGCCCCAAACGCCGTAGGCTTTCGCAACGGCTTTGTCGGGGTCGGAAAGCAGCGTGAAGTTCAGCCCCTGCTTTTCGATAAATCCCCGATGCGATTTCTCGCTGTCGGGACTTACGCCCACGACTTCAAAGCCCATCTTGCGCAGCTCGTCGCGGCCGTCGCGCAGGCTGCATGCCTCGGCCGTGCAGCCCGGCGTATTGTCCTTCGGATAAAAATAAAGTATCAGCTTGCGGCCGGCATAATCGGCCAGCGTCCTTTTGTTTCCGTCCTGATCCGTCGCCTCGAACGCAGGCGCCGGATTCCCCGCTTTGAGCTTTTCCATAAATCGTTGCTTGGTTACATGGTTGCCGCCGGAAAAAGGATTCCGGCGGACAAGAGGTAAATATACGCTTTTTACCAAAACTTAAAAAGTTTTCCCGGTCAAATATAACGCCAGAAAAACTTTTTCGTTTTCGTGAAATTCCACCGCCTCCCCGCAGGAAAAAACATGCACACATACCGCGCTACCGGGCGAGCACTTTCTTCTCGATCTCCTCGACCTGATAGCGAAAAAGCTTGTCGGTCTCCATCAGATTGGAAATGGCCTTGCAGGCATGAAGCACCGTCGCGTGATTCTTTCCTCCGATCGCCGCTCCGATCGCCGTCAGGGGAGCCTTGGTGTGCTGCTTGCTCAGATACATCGCGATCTGGCGCGCCTGCGCGATTTCGCGCGTCCGCTTCGGCGAGTTGAACGTCTCCGCATCGAGTCCCATATGCTCGCAGACCACCTTCTTAATATGATCGATCGTAATCTCGCGCCGGTTGAACTGCACATACACTTTCAGAATCTCCTTGGCCAGCGTGATCGTGATCTTCTTGCCGAGAAACGAGGCGTTCGCCACCAGCGACGACAGCGCGCCTTCGATCTCCCGCACATTGGCATTGATATTCTCCGCCAAGAACTCGATCACCTCCTGAGGCACCTCGGCCCCCAGCTTCCGGGCCTTACCCTGCACGATCTTGACCTTCGTCTCAAAGTCCGGCAACAGCAACTGCGTCGAAAGTCCCCACTTGAAGCGAGTGATCAGCCGCTGCTCGATGTCTTTCAGTTCGACGGGCGGCTTGTCGGAGGTCATTACGAGCTGCTTGTTCGACAGGTGCAGATGATTGAATATATTGAAAAAGGCATTCTGCGTTTTGTCCTTGCCGGCCAACTCCTGTATATCGTCGATAATCAGCACGTCGAGCATCTGATAGAAATGGATGAAATCGTTCAGCTCGCCCTTGATCGCCGCATTCTGAAACTGCGCCTGAAACTTGTTCATCGACACGTACAGCACCTGCAGCTGCGGCTTACGCTGCTTGACCTCCATACCGATAGCCTGCGCGATATGCGTTTTCCCGAGACCCGAATCGCCGTATATATATAGGGGATTGAAAGGCGTCCGCCCCGGATCGACGGCTACGGCCAGCCCAGCCGAGCGGCAAAGACGGTTGCACGCGCCTTCGACGAAGGTGTCGAACGTGTAGTTGGGATTGAGCTGGGGATCGATAACCAAACGCCGTATGCCCGGAATGACGAACGGATTCTTTATATTTGTCGTATCGGACTGCGCGACGAACTTGTTGATCGTCGTCATATCGGCATCGCCCACGACCGTGACGGCGGCCGGCTCTGCCTTGGGCACGGCGTAGCGCAACTTGGTCTTGAGCCCGAAAAGCTGATGGATAATGGGCTTGAGCAGCGGAATGAAGTGCTTCTCGATATGATATACGTAACTCTCGTTGGGCACTTTGAGCTTCAGCGTCACTCCGTCGAAATCGAGCGGAACGATCGGCTTGAACCACTTGGCGAACTCCTCGTCCGAGGTATGCTCGCGGATGCGGCTCAGGCAGCTTTGCCACACGTCTCCATATGTTTGGTTATTGATTATCATGGATTTCTTACTGTTTCGCAAGACAAAATTGTAAATAAAATTACAAAAAAAACATCGCCCTGAGGTTGTTTGTTTGGCAAATATTTATATAGAAGAATAAGGGCTCCGAATAGGTCCGATTTTAACCTTTTGATATAGAGTATTCAAAAAAATAGCACTATCTTTGTTTATAGTTTTTTTTCAACCAAGCAAAGGTTCTATATAAATAAAACAAATGAAATCATGAGCGAGAATCTGGATTTAATTGTTAAAGAAAGAGCCGAAAAATGGCTGTCCGACAGTTACGACGAAGAAACAAGAAAGAAAGTCAAATACCTGATAGATAACGACCCTAAAGAGCTTACCGAAAGTTTTTATAAAGATCTGGAGTTCGGTACGGGCGGCCTGAGGGGAATCATGGGAGTCGGCACGAACCGGATGAACGTCTACACGGTCGGCATGGCTACTCAGGGATTGTCGAACTACCTGAAAAAGGCTTTCCCCGACGAGCCGATCCGTGTGGCCGTCGGCCATGACAGCCGCAACAACAGCCGCCTTTTCGCCGAGCGGGTGGCGGATATTTTTGCGGCCAACGGTTTCAAGGTTTACCTGTTCGACTCGCTGAGGCCGACCCCGGAGTTGAGCTTCGCGATACGTCGTCTCCATTGCCACAGCGGCGTGGTAGTCACCGCCTCGCACAATCCGAAAGAATACAACGGATACAAGGCCTACTGGTCGGACGGCGCTCAGGTCGTCGCGCCGCACGACCGCAACATCATCGCCGAAGTGCAGAAAATCACGTCGCCCGACCAAGTCATGATATGGAAAGGCGACCGAAGCGAAAACATCGAAATTCTGGACGAGACGTTCGACCAAATCTATCTGGAAGCCGTCCACGGGCTGTCGCTGTCGCCCGATGCCGTCGAACGCTACCACGACATGAAGATCGTCTATACGCCGCTGCACGGAACCGGAGTGATCCTGGTCCCCGAGTCGCTACGGAAATCCGGCTTTACGAACATCCTGACCGTCAAGGAACAGAATATCCCGGACGGTAATTTTCCGACAGTCGAGTCCCCGAATCCGGAGGAACGCTCGGCCATGAAAATGGCGATCGAGCTGGCCGAGAGCGAAAAAGCCGAAGTCGTGCTGGCGACCGACCCCGATGCCGACCGCATCGGCATGGCGCTCCGGGACGAGAACGGTCGGTACGTGTTGCTGAACGGCAACCAGACCTGCTCGCTGCTGGTCTATTACATCGTCAAGCGCTGGAGCGAGCTGGGACGGCTCCGAGGCAAGGAATACATCGTCAAAACGATCGTAACCACCGAATTGGTCGCCCGGATCGCCGAATCGTTCGGAGTAAAGCACTTCGATTGCCTCACGGGCTTCAAATACATCGCTACCGTCATGCGCAACCACGAGCAAACGATGCAATACGTCTGCGGAGGAGAGGAGAGTTTCGGCTTTCTGGCCGAGGACTTCGTGCGCGACAAGGACGCGGTCAGCGCCTGCTCGCTGGCTGCCGAAGCCGCCGCATGGGCCAAGTCGCAAAACATGACGCTGTACGGATTGCTCAAGGAGATGTATGTGCGCTACGGTTTTTTCCGCGAGGCTTTGGTCTCGGTAGTCCGCAAAGGAAAGGAAGGACAGGAGGAAATCGCGAAAATGATGAGCGATTACCGGTCGAATCCCCCTCGGAGCCTCGGAGGCTCTCCGATAGTCGCCATCAAGGACTATCTGAGCGGCGAGGCGCTCGATCTCGCCAACGGCAGCAAAGCGCCGATCGACATGGAGCGGTCGAACGTGCTCCAATTCACGACAGCCGACTCGACGATCGTATCGATCCGGCCATCGGGTACGGAACCGAAAATAAAGTTCTATTTCGGCGTGCGTGCCGAATTGAACGATACGGCCCGATTCAACGAAGTACAGGCCGAACTCGACGGCAAGATCGAATCGATCAAGAAAGAAATGGGATTGGCTTGATCCCACAGAACACAAAAAACTACTGCTACGAAACCATGGCAACTATCTTTACCCGAATCGTCCGAGGAGAAATCCCGAGCTACAAGGTAGCCGAGGATGAAAGGTTCTTCGCCTTTCTGGACATCAATCCACTCACCAAGGGGCACACGCTGGTCATTCCCAAGCAAGAGACGGACTATCTGTTCGATCTGGACGACCGAACACTGGCCGACATGATCGTTTTTGCCAAGCGCATTGCGCGAAAGCTAAAAGAGAAAATAGAGTGTAAAAGGGTAGCGGTCGTCGTGCTGGGCCTCGAAGTTCCGCATGCCCACATCCACCTGATCCCGATTCAAGACGAAAAAGACGTGGACTTCCGTAAAGAGAAGCTCAAATTACCCCCTGAAGAATTTCGAGCGATATCCGATACAATCAGCTTATAATCAAATAAGTAAACTCACAAATGAAAGGCGCTTCAGGCGCCTTTTTTTATTTAACATAATTGAATCGCACGAAAAAAACGCAGAATCATTTTCTGTGAACGAGGGTAGGAGATAGCGCAAAATTATTACAGATAGACAATTTTTTCAGCCTTCCAGATTACTTATGTAATATGTACAAATGTAATATTACCATTGTTATTACAATTGTATCATTAGCAAAGAGGAAAGCATAATCTCGTATGTTTATTTACATTTGTACCATTAACCATAAAAAGAGGCTATATTGAGTTTGATTACAGGTGTCAAACAATTTAATATTATACATACAATCACTTGTAAACAAGCAATATACATGATATAATTTAAATTAAAAATAGAGTATAATTTTCAACAGGTTATTGAGATAATACGATTCGGAATAAATCCACTATATATATTGGAACAAATAAATAGTAACCAAATATATGCGATATAACAT